>NZ_JASNFO010000004.1:0-62129 GCF_032027725.1 Pseudofrankia coriaricola
GAAGCCGGACACGAGCCGGCCCCCTGGGCAGCCCCGACCGGGCACTCCAGCGGGCCGGCGCGGCGGGCCGGCCAGGCCGGCCCGCCGCGGGCGTTCCGTGGGACCTCCTACGACGTCGTTCCCATGGGCTCACGCTCCTCGTCCGAGGCCGCCGCCGGGTCCTCCGGGCCGATCAGGTGGATGACGCCGTAGTCGTAGCCTCGCCGGCGGTACACGACACTCGCCTGCCCGGTCACCTGGTCCTGGAAGAGGTAGAAGTCGTGACCGACGAGCTCCATGTTCGACAGCGCGTCGTCCAGCGTCATCGGCGCCGCCCGGTGCGTCTTGGTACGCACGATCATGGGCGAGCGGTCCGGCTGCTCGTAACGGTCCACGTCGATGCCCTCCAACTCGCGCTCGAACTCGCGCTCGCCGCCGGCGGGCCGGGCGCCGTTCGAGGCACCCGGGGATCGCTGGCCGGTGCCAGCCGTGCCGCGCCTGCCCACGGCGGCCGCGACGTCGGCCGGGGTGACCACGCCACCGCCGGAAGGTGCCGGTGCGCCCGTCGTCGCCGAGCCCTGCCCGGGCAGGGCGGACGCCGCCCGGCGCTCGTTCTGCTCCGACGCGGCGGGGCCACGGTCCCCGCGGCCAGTCAGCGGCGGCCCGACATAGGCGCGCCCGTGGCCCTGACCGTGGTTACCGTGCTGGTGGTCGGCGCGGCGCTCGGCCGCCCGGCGCAGCCGTTCGGCGAGCTTGTTCGTCGCCCCGTCCAGCGCGGAGTAGGGGTCGGCGGCGGCGGCCTCGGCGCGGATCACCGGACCACGGCTGTAAAGAGTGAGCTCGACCCGCTCGCGGACGTCCGACATGCGGGGGTTGCGCTCCCTGGACAGCTCGACGTCGACCCGGATGACCTTGCCGTCGTACCGTTCGAGCTTCGCGAGCTTGCTCTGGACGTGCGTACGGAACCGTTCTGGAACCGCCGTGTGCCGGCCCTTGACCACGATGTCCACGCGATCCACCTCCCGTTCGCCGGCCGGGTGTCCCGTCCGCGGTGCGGCGGCTTAGCTCCGCATCCGGGACGGAGCCCGGCGCTCCGGTGCTGGCACGGGCCCGAGCGGGCCCGACCGAACCGGGTCTCGTCGTCGTACTGGCTGTCCCCCATCTCAGGAAAAACGCGCGCCTGTCGCCGCTGTGCGGTCTCGATCGGTCCTGCCTGTCGGTCCGCTCCTCTCGTCTCGCCTGGTGTGGCGGATGTCGGCGCCCGCCTACCGGAGCGCGGGTGGTCGGACGACCCGCCCGTTCACCGGTAGGCCATCTAGTTTCACCCATCCGGTACCCGCGTGGTGGGCAATCGGACACGTGGGCGTGCCGGAGTGCCGCCGGCCGCCGCGATGACGGCCGTGGCCAGCACCGGCACCCCGGCCTGGCGAAGCGCCCGTACCGCCTCGGCGAGCGTGGCGCCGGTGGTCGCCACGTCGTCCACCACCACGACGTCGACCCTGTCGGTCGGAACTCGGCCCGGCCGGCCGCCGGCCGGGCCGGGCTGGCCTCCGCCCGCGCGCAGGCCACCGTCTGGCCCGCCGGCCCGGGACGGCCCGTCGGCGGGCCCGGTCCGAACGGGCCAGACAGGGCCGCGTCCCTCCTGACCGGCGGGACCGGCCTCCCGGCAGGCCGCCGCCACCCGGGCCGCCACCGCCGGCCGCGCCGCGAACGCCCCGGCGACGTTCGCGGCCCGCGCGCGGGCCCCGAGCCCGGCCTGGTCGGCCGTCCGGCGGACCGGGCGCAACAGCGGCGCGACCCACGTCGGCATGCCGGCGCGGGTCGTCACCCGGGCGGCGGCCGCCGCCACCCTGGCGACATGGTCGAACCCTCGCTGGCGCAGCGCCGCCCCGCTTGCCGGCACCGGTACGAGCAGGACCACTCCGGTGCCCGGCCCGACAGGCGGGCGCGTGACGGCGAGGGCCGCGCTGACCGCGGAGGCCAGCGCACCGCCGAGCGGGCCGGTGAGATCCAGGCGGCCACGCTCCTTGTACGCGATCACCAGCGAGCCGGCCGGGCCGGCGTAGCGGGCGGCCGCGACGCATGGCGGCGGGCCTCGCCGCCCCGGGGTGGCCGCACTGCCCGGGGCGGCGAGAATCGGGGGACCGGCCAGCACCGCGGCGCAGGCCGCGCACACCGCGGCGCCGGCGCGCCCGCAGCCGGCGCAGGCCCGCGGCAGCACCAGGTCGGCCAGGGTGCCGAGCGCCGAGCGCGCCGGCCCACGAGCGGTCTGGTGCACCCACGCGCCGCGGCGCCGTGATCCGGTCACCCGCGCAGCATCGGCCAGCGCCCTCGCCCGCGCCAGCCCCGGCGTCCGCCCTGTGGACAACCCACGCCGGCGGGCTGTCTCCGGCCCGGCCTCCCGGGATGAGCACGGAGTGTCCGCGGCGTCGGCCGCCCGACGGCGCCGGTACCGCTCCGGCCCGGCTCTGAAAGGATGAGCCCGATCATTCGGGACGACGGGAGCGCGCATGGCCGTAGGTGGGCCGGTCACTGGCCCGTATCCGCCGCCGCCCCCATACGGTCCCGGCCAGCCCCCGCCGCCCCCCTACGGCCCTGGCCAGCCCCCGCCGGGCCCATGGGGACCCGGTCAGTGGGGGCCCGCCGTGCCGGCGGGGCCGGCGGGCCCGGCACCGGGAGCGGCGGGATGGAGCCCGGTACCCGCGCCGAGCCCGGGCGGGCAGGGACAGCACGCTCCCGGGGCCTCGACGGCTGGCTGGTCGGCTCCGGGTTCCGAGCTCGCCGGTGGTGGCGGCGCGGGCGGCGGCGCCCGCCGCGGCGCCTTCCGCCGGCCGGCGGGGCGACCGGTCGGCGCCGCGACGAGCGTGGTGCCGTTGCGGCCGCTGAGCGTCAGCGAGATCCTTGACGGCGCGTTCGTCACGATGCGGACGAACCCGGGCGCGACGCTCGGGCTCACCCTCGTAACCGGAGCCGTGTTCGAGACCGTGGGCGCGATCGTGACGCTCGCCGCCCAGGACGCGTCGTTCGCCTTCTACACGCTGCTGCAGGTCGTGCTGCGCGGGCTCGACTTCATGCTGGTGATCCTGCTGGCCGGAGTGCTCGCGGTCGTCGTCGCCGAGGCGAGCCTCGGCCCGGGGCCCGCCGGCAGGTCCCGGATCGGCCTCGGGGCGGCGGTCCGCCGGGTCGCGCCCCGGTTGCCGGGGCTGGTGAGGCTGGCCCTGCTGCTCACGTTGCTGATGGTCCTCGGCCTGGTCACGCTCGGCGCGGTGTCGATCTGGCTGGGGGTGCTGTTCTGCTTCGCCACCCCGGTGTACGCGTTGGAGGGCGGGACGGTCACGGGCGCACTGCGCCGGTCGCGTTACCTGATCCGGGGCACCTGGTGGCGAACGTTCGGCATCCTGCTACTCGCTGGGGTAATCGCCGGAACGCTGGTACTCGTCGTGAGCGTGCCGGTCGCCCTGTTCACGGCGCCCGCATCGTCGTCGCTCACCGAGTCGTCCGGGAATCCAAGCACCACCGGCCTCGTCGTCCAGGCCCTGGGGAGCCT
Organism: Pseudofrankia coriaricola; assembly: GCF_032027725.1. Taxonomy (NCBI): domain Bacteria; kingdom Bacillati; phylum Actinomycetota; class Actinomycetes; order Frankiales; family Frankiaceae; genus Pseudofrankia; species Pseudofrankia coriaricola. The sequence continues at coordinate 3,527 of NZ_JASNFO010000004.1, forward strand.
TCTGATCGTCACGATCGTCACCCCGGTGCTCGCCGGCGTCATCGCGATCCTCTACATCGACCGGCGGATCCGCAGGGAGGCCCTCGACGTCACCCTCGCGCGGGCGGCGGCCACCGGCGCCACTGACGCCGTCGCCGCGGCGGCCGCCCCGCCGGCCGCCGGCTTCCCCACGGCTGGCTTCCCTGCCGCGGGCATCCCGGTTCCTGGTTTTCCGGCGGCCGGTGCCCGCCCGCCGGCGCCGCCGCCGGGCCAGAGCGGATGGCCGCACCAGGGCGGGTGGTCCTGATGGCGACGCTCGGCGGCGCGGTCACCCGCGAGGGCGCCCAGGACGAGGCACGCCGGGAGCTCTCACGCGACATCTACGGCCGTCAGGACGGGCGCCACTCGCCGGGCTGGCTACACCGGGCCGTCGACTGGATCAACCACAAGTTGAGCCAGCTCTTCGACTGGCTCGACCCCAACGTCCACCAGCCTGGTGGGAACTACACCGGGCTCGGCATCCTCGCCGTGCTGCTGGTGCTGGTCGCGCTGGCGATGGTGCTGCGGCTGTGGCTCGGCCCGGTCCGCCGCTCGGCCAGGGACCGCTCGCAGGAGACCGACCTCGCGAGCGCCCTGTCCGCACGGGCGCTTCGCGCCGAGGCGGAGGGGCACGCGGCTGCCGGCCGCCACGCCGAGGCGGTGCGCTCCCGGCTGCGCGCCGTGGTGCGGATGCTGGAGGAGAAGGGTGTCCTCGACCCGAGGGCAAGTCGCACCGCCGGCGAGCTGGTCATGGAGATGACGGCGGTCACGACGACCGGCATCGGCGAGCTGCGCGTCGCGGTGGCCGTGTTCAGCGATATCTGGTACGGCGGCCGTCCGGCCGGCCCCGAGTCGTACCAGGCGGTCGTGCGGGCCGACGACGCACTCGCGGACGTCCGCCGGCCGGCACACGAGGACCGCCCCTCCGGCCCGAGCCACGCGGTGCCCGCATGACCGCCCCGACGGCCCCCGCCCCGGCCCCGCCGGGCCAGCCGGCCGGCACGCCTGGCGCGGGCGGGCCGGGCGGGCCCGGGCCGACCGGCTCGACGTTCCAGCAGAGCGGTCCGCGCCCGGCCACGCGGCGACGGGTGACGATCGCGCTCGCCGTCGTCGGCGTGGTCGTCGTCGCCTACTCCCTGCTCGCCGTGGCGATCGGCCAGCCGTCGAGCGGCGGCAAGGAGTCCCTGGACACCAGGTCGCCGGCACCAGCCGGCACCATGGCGCTCGCCGAGATCCTGCGCCACCGCGGCATCGACGTCACCCCCCGCGACCATGCGTGGGACGCGCTGACCGCGCCGGGCGACGCCGCCGACCTGACGATGGTCGTGATCAGGCCGGGCCGGCTCGACCGCTACACCCTCGGCAACCTGCGTCAGCTTGCCGAGGACGGCGCCGACGTGGTGCTGGTGGGAGCCAACGCCAACGTGCTGGCCGCGCTGGACGTGCCCGTCGACACCGTCGACACGGTCACCCTGCCCGGCGCGAAGACCCCGGCCTGCGAGCTGGCCGAGGCCCGCACGGCGGGCCGCACGACGATCTCCGGCTCGGTCCACTACGACCGGCCCACCGAGGCTCCCGAGGGGCCGGCGGCCGGCGTCACGGCCACGTTCTGCTACGCGCCGCCCGCGGGCGGCGCGCCGCTGGCCGTGGTGACGGCGCCGAGCTGGGCCGGGCGGCTCGTGCTGCTCAGCGGGGCGGGCTTCCTCACCAACGCCGATCTCGACCGCGAGGGCAACGCCGCACTCGCCCTCGGTCTGCTCGCCCGCCACTCCCACCTGGACTGGGTGATCCAGGAGCAGGTCCTCACGGACCCGGCCGACCGCGACAGCGTCGCGGACCTGCTGGGGCCCGGCTTCTGGCTGACCTGCCTGCAGATCCTCGTCGCGCTCGTCCTGCTGGCGCTCTGGCGCGGACGGCGGCTCGGCCCACCGGTGCCGGAACCGCTGCCCGTGGTCGTGCGCGCCGCCGAGACCACGGAGGGCCGCGGCCGGCTCTACTCGGCGGCCAGGGCGCGCGGCCTCGCCGCCGAGGCGTTGCGCGCGGGCCTGCGCGCCCGGCTCGCCGACCGGCTGGGCCTGCCGCCGCACAGCGCGCCCGGCGCTGGTGGCACAGTGCGTGCCGGCGCCGTGGCGAAGGAGATCAGCGGGCCGGACCCGGCGGCCCTCGTAGCCTCGGTCGTCGCGCGGACAGGCCGCCCGCCGGTGAAGATCTGGGCGCTCCTGTACGGTTCGGGCTGGTCGCCCGCGGCCCAGGCCGCGCCGCCGGCCGCGGTCATGCCGGCGCCGGGGGCCTGGCCGGCTCCCCCCGCCGGCGGGCCCCCCGCGCCGGGCCCCCAGCAACCAGAACCGCTGGACGACGCCGCGCTGGTTCGGCTCGCTAAAGCACTCGACAAGCTCGATCGGCAGGTGGGTGGAAGGTGACAACTCCGTATCCCGGCGCCTATGTCCCCGGTGTTCCGGCGCCGGAACCTGGCGCGGCCGGCGGCCAGGGCTACCCTGGCGCCGCCAGGCCGTCCGCAACGACGGCGCCGCCCGGGACCACGGCGCCGCCCGAGGACCCGGCACTCGAGGACGAGGCAGCCGGTGAGGTCACCATCGTCGGGGGCGACACGATCCGGGCGCCGTTCGGGCCCCCGCCGCCGACCGCGCCGGCCCCGCGGCCCTCGACGTCCCCGCCGTCGGAACAGCCACCCCCACCGCCGACGCCGTGGCCAGCCGCGCCCGCGCCGGTCACGGGCCCGGCGCTGACCGTCCCGCCACCGTCACCGCCACCCCCGCCGCCCGTAACGCGGCCGGCGCCCGTGGCGGCGGCGCCCGCCGGCATGCCGTCCGCGCAGGAGCAGGAGGCCGCGAGGGCGGCGCTGGTCCGGCTGCGTTCCGAGGTGGGGAAGGCCGTCATCGGCCAGGACGCGGCCGTCAGCGGCCTGGTGGTGGCGCTGCTCTGCCGCGGCCACGCGCTGCTGGAGGGCGTTCCCGGCGTGGCGAAGACCCTGCTGGTGCGTACCCTGGCCAGGGCGCTCGCGCTGGAGACCAAGCGGCTGCAGTTCACCCCCGACCTGATGCCCGGCGACGTCACCGGCTCGCTGTTCTACGACAACCGGAGCTCCGAGTTCGCCTTCCGCGAGGGCCCGGTCTTCACCAACCTGCTGCTCGCCGACGAGATCAACCGCACCCCACCGAAGACCCAGGCGGCGCTGCTGGAGGTCATGGAGGAGCGCCAGGTCAGCGTCGACGGCAAGCCCAGGCCGCTGCCCAGCCCGTTCGCCGTGCTGGCCACGCAGAACCCGGTCGAGCACGAGGGCACCTACCCGCTGCCCGAGGCCCAGCTCGACCGGTTCCTGGTCAAGGTGACGCTGCCGCTGCCGTCGCGCGACGACGAGGTCCGGGTGCTCGCCCACCACGCGGCGGGCTTCGACCCCAGTGACCTCGACGCCGCGGGCGTGAGGGTGGTCGCCGGCCCGGCCGAGCTGGCCATCGCCCGGGCCAGTGCCCGCGCCGTCCAGGTCCGTCCCGAGGTGCTGGCGTACATCGTCGACCTCGCCCGGGCGACCCGCTCCGCGCCGTCGGTCCTGCTCGGGGTGTCGCCGCGAGGCGCGACGGCGCTGCTCGCGACGTCGAAGGCGTGGGCGTGGCTGTCCGGCCGCGGCTATGCCACCCCGGACGACGTGAAGGCGCTCGCCCGCGCGACGCTGCGGCACCGGATCAGCCTGCGCCCGGAGGCCGAGCTGGACGGTGTCACCGCGGACGTGGTGCTCGAGCAGGTGCTCGCGACCGTTCCCGTCCCCCGCTGAGCAGCCGATGGCGATAACCGGGCGGGCGGCGGCATGCGCGTTCCTCGGCGCGGTGGCGGTGGCGCTCGCCCCTGTCCCCGGCGTCGTGATCCTGATCGTCGACCTGCTGATCGTCGGGCTGGTGCTGCTCGACGTGGCGCTCGCCGGCTCGGTCCGGGCGTTGGAGTTCTCCCGGAGCGGGCCGCGCGGCGCGCGGCTCGGCCAGCCAGTGCCGCTGGTGCTGACCGTCAGCAACAACGGCACCCGGGCGGTGCGGGCCAGGATCCGCGACGCGTGGCCGCCGTCGGCCGGCGCGCGGCCGCTGACCTACAGCGTGACCGTTCCGGCCGGCGAGCGACGCTTCCTGGAGGCGACTCTCTACCCGACGCGGCGTGGTGACCGGGAGCCGTTCCGGATCACCGTCCGCTCGCTCGGCCCGCTGGGCCTGGCCGGGCGGCAGGGCCGCCACCACTGCCCGTGGCAGGTCCGGGTGCTGCCGCCGTTCCACTCCCGCCGTCACCTGCCGTCGGCGCTCGCCCGGCTGCGCGAGGTCGAGGGCCAGGTGGCCATCCGCGGCGGCGGGGCGGGCTCCGAGTTCGACAGCCTGCGCGACTACGTGATCGGCGACGACGTCCGCAACATCGACTGGCGCGGTACCGCCCGGCGCGGCTCGGTCGTCGTGAAGACGTTCCGCCCGGAACGCGACCGCAGGGTGGTCTGCGTGCTGGACACGGCCCGCACGTCGGCCGGCCGGGTCGGCGACGCACCTCGGCTCGACCATGCGCTGGACGCGGCCCTGCTGCTGACCGCCGTCGCGCTGCGCGCCGGCGACCGGGTCGGGCTCGTCGCGCATGACAGCGAGGCGCGCCTGGTGCTGCCCGAGTCGAGCGAGGGGAACCTGCTGTCGCGGATGAGCGAGGCGATGGCGACGCTGGAGCCGGCGCTCGTCGAGGCCGACCACGAGGGCATCGTCTCGACGGTGCTGCGCATGACCCGCCGGCGCGCGCTGGTCGTCATCTTCAGCGAGCTGGTGCCGGCGGTGATCGAGGAGTCGCTGCTGCCGGCGCTGCCGGCGCTGACCGCCCGGCACACGGTGCTGGTCGCCGCCCTGCGCGACCCGAGGCTCGCCGAGCTCGCCACCGGCCGCGGCGACGTCCGCGACGTCTACGCGGCCGCCTCGGCCGAACAGACCCTGCTGCGCCGCCGCCAGCTCACCGAGGAGCTGCGCAGCCGCGGCGTCGAGGTCGTCGACGCCGCCCCCGACCGCTACGCCCCCGCCGTCACCGATGCCTACCTGTCCCTGAAGGCCCTCGGCCGCCTGTAGCTGGCCGGCTGAGGCCGCCGCGAGCCTCATCGTGGCAGGCGATATCGGGGTCAGGGACCGAGGACCGCCGGGTCAACCCAATATCGCCTGTCTCAACGCGGCCGCTCGCTGGCGGCGTCGCCCTCCGTGGATCCGGGGGTGCACCACCCGAATCCGACCTGTCGGACCCATCAGGCATGGTGGCGATATGCCCACCTCCGCCCACGAGACGCCGCTCGAGCTGCTCCGGCTCGACCCGTCCCTGCCCGACTGGGTGCAGACCGAGCTGCTCGGCGACGACGCCCCGACCTTCGACCACGCACGCCTTTACGACCCGAATGTCCGCCCGCGGACCTACCAGGCGGACGCGATGGTGCTGTACTGCGGGAAGGACGACCTGCCGCTGCGGGCGACCGTCTACGAGGTCCAGCGCGGCCGGGATCCGGACAAACTCGGATCCTGGAAGCTGTATGTCGGCCATATGGAGACCGAGTTCCGCGTCAAGGCCTCGCTGGTGGTCTTCGTCCCCGACAAGGCGGTGGCCGACTGGTACCGCGACCAGGTCGCCCGGGACACCCGCAGCGGCGCGTGGCTGCGGCCGTGGTTCTTCACTCCCGCCGACGTGCCGCCCATCGTCGATGACGAGCTGGCGGCGATCCGGCCGGCGCGGGTGCTGTTCTCCGCGATGTGCCACCTCGACGACGCCAGCGTCGAGGACATGTACCCGGCGCTGCTGGCCGCGCTCGCTACATTGGAACCGACGGCGAAGATCTTTTACCATAACGTGACAGTGGGTAGGCTGCCCGCACCGGCTCGGGCCCGATGGGAGGCGTTTCTGATGACCACGACCGTCGGTAAGCGTTACTACGACGAGATACTCAACGAGGCCGACGCCCGTGGTGAGGCCCGCGGCGAGGCCCTCGGGGAGGCCCGCGGCGAGGCGAAGGCGGTGCTGCTGGTGCTCGAGAGCCGCGGTGTACCTGTACCTGACGCGATCCGTGAGCGGATTCTCGCCAGCGTTGACACCGCGCAGCTCGACCAGTGGCTTCGCCACGCGGCCACCGCGACCACCGTCGAGGACGTCATCCGGGGCTAATGCCCCACGGCGGCCCTTGCCGTTGATGTCGGGCGGAAGGCGCTCGGCTCTGAGCCATCACCGCCGCGAGCGCATCGCCACCGGCCGCCAGGCCCCCGCCGTCACCGACGCCTACCTCTCCCTCAAGGCCCTCGGCCGCTGTAACTCGCGCGTCCGCCGCCCGAGGCCGCCGCGAGCCGCATCGAGGCAGGCGAATTGGGGTCAGGACCGCCTGGCGAACCCCAGTATCGACTACCTGGACGCCGCCGGTGCCGGGCGGGTCGGGTCGGGTCGACGCCTGGTGCCTGTCAACCGGTAATACGGGCGTTGAGGGCGACGACCAAGCCGTAAACGTCGTTGTGCCAGCCGCGGAGTTCGGAAGCAGTGGGAGAAAGTTCGTAAGGGTGGTAGTGGCCGGCACGGGACAGGCAGGCCCACAGATAATCGGCGCGGGCGGGAACTGTCGGGTCCAGGCCGCGCAGGATGCGGAGGCTGAGCAGCTGGGCCCGCATCGAGACCGTGGCCACGGCCGGGTGCTCGCGGTTCCACAGGTCGCGCAGCGCGTCCTCCAGCGCCAGACGCAGCAGCCAGGCACAGGCACGGGGCCACCGGCCGGCGGTGTCGGGAAAGCTTTCCCGAAGCAGGCTGTCGACCGTATCCAGGTAGCGTGGCGCGGTCACCGCAGGGCCTCGAACTTGCGGACCAGCGCGCGGGTGTCCTTGACCAGTTCCAGGTAGTCGCCGCCGTACGGCTGATGGCCGCTCACATTGGCGACCTTCAGGGTGTCCCCGTACGACGATCCCCACTGCCTGTTGACCCAGCCGAGAACACCGCTGTCCTTCGACCGGTCGAGGTGGATCGCGAGCGCCGCCCGGGTGATCGTCCTCTTCGCTTCCTCCAGCTCCTTCTCCACCGCCGGGTGGCTGGCCCCGCTCGCCAGCCGCCGGCGCCGAAACACATCGGCGCAGACGGCGTCGACAGCCGACTTGCACAGCGCGGGGATCAGCCCGGCCTTGACGTCGTCCGGAAGGCTGTCGGTGCGCGCGAGCGCGTCGGCGTCCTTGAGGCACTGCGCCGCCGGGTCCAGCGCGGTGCGCGGCTCGACGACCGACCCCTCCCGGCGGAAGACCTCGACGCGGCGCGCCATGTCGTCAGGCTTGCTGAACCGCCGGACCGCGTCCGCGAGCCGGTCGTCGTGGGTGAACACCACGACCTGGCGCTGCTTCGCCTTCTCCAGAAGGACCTGGGCGAGGCCGTCGACCTTGGCGGGGTCCATCGCCTGCACCGGGTCGTCGATGACGACGAACCGGAACGGGCTCTCGGGCCGAGTCGCCCGGGGCAGGAACATGGCGAGGCCCAACGCGTGCAGCTCGCCCTGGCTCATCACGCCCAGCGCCTCACCGCCGACCCCGTCGACCGTCGCATCGATCCGAAGCCGGCGCCGGGTGGACGTACCCTCCAGGCTGATCGGGCCGAGGTCGACGTTGCTCTCCTGCCGGAGCCTGGTCCAGATCTCCCGCAGTTGCTCGGCGAACGGAGCCAACCGCTCATCGCGAAGCCGCTTGGTCAGAACTCCGAGGAACTTGCGAGCGTTCTCGATGGTCGTGAGCAGCGGCTGCCGCTCCTGGACGGGTCGGGCTTCGGCCACCCACTCCAGGACTCGTCGCGCCAGTGGCGTCCACGCCGTCTCGATCTCCGCCAACCGAGCGGCCGCGATGGCACGCAGCGCGTCGACCGCGGCGGTGAGCGGCTGGTAGCGGCGGCCGAGCTCGTCGGCAAGCTGACCCGGGGTGGTGACCTCCCGCATCCGCGACCAGTCCCGCCAGGCGGCCAGCGCCTGGGCCGTCAGCTCGTCCAGCTCCGCGGCGGCGCCGGCCTCGGCCCGGTCGGCGGCGATGTTCGCGCGAGCGAGCGCCGGCGGGCTGTCGGCAACCAGCGCGAGTGCCGTCCGGGTCGCGGCGTCGAGGCCCACCACCGCGGCGTCGGCCTCGGTCGCGAGCCCTCGTAGTCGGTTCACCTCGGCGGTGGCGGCGGTGCGCCAGGCACCGTCGAGCGTGCCCGTCCCGCATACCGGGCAGGGGCCGTCACCGGTCGTGTGGTGATGGTCGAGCCCGGCTGTGAGCAGGGACGCGAGCCGGCGGGCCTCGGCGGCGGGGGTTCCGTCCAAGTCCGCCACCCGCTTGACCGCGGCGCGCAGGCCGTCGGCCCGCGCGGCCACGTCGGTGGCGGCTGGCACGGTGAGTGCCGCCAGGTCACGCAGCCGCGTGACCTCGTCCTCGGTCGGCCCGACGACACCGGTGACCGGGTGCGCGGAAGGGCTGACGGGGCCACACGCGGCGGTCGTGGCCGCCTCCAGGTCCCAGCGGTGCGGGGATGCCTTGGAAAGCGCCTCGATAACGGTCGCGGCGCGCGGGTCGTCGGACGGGGTGAGCGCCGCGAGCAAGGCTGTCCGGCTGGGTCCGGCGGCCTTGGCCGCCGCCTTGATCGCGCTATGCGTCTTCTGCAGGCGCTGGTCGGCGTCGGTAAGATCGTCGAGCCCGAGAATCGGCGCCAACGCGTCGAAGATCTCACTGTTCGGATTGGTGATCAGGCCGCTCAGCTCGCTGTACGCGAGGAAGGGCCGGTAATCCGTCAGCGCTGTGTGCCACGCCAGCTCGGCGAACGGCCGCGGCGACTCGCTGTGGACCAGGACCTGGGTCGTTCCGGCCGTGATGTCCCTGTTGTCCGCCGGCCACTCCCGGACGACGGTGTAGCTCCGCCTGGAGCCTTCGACCGTCAGCTCCAGCTCGATGCGGGGCGCCTCGGTGCGGTGCACGTTGCGCCATCCGTCCCGCCACACCTTCCCGCGTTCCGCCCGCTCGGTCCGGTTGGTGAGGACGAACTCGGCCGCCTCGGCGAAGCTGGACTTCCCCGAGCCGTTGCGGCCGACGACGAGGACCAGCCCACGCCCTGGCTGCAGATCGAGCGTGGCGGTCGGCCCGATGCCGCGGAAGCCGCGGACCGAGATGGACTTCAGGAACACTCCCGGAATCTGGCCGGGATCTGGCCGCGCCAGGCGGAGCGGCTCGGCCCGGACGACGGCGGCGCCACCGAGCGCCCGCTCCAGTTCCTCGGCCCCTTCGAACGCGGCCAGCACCAGGTCCTTGACCTGGTCAGAAAGGCTGTCGGCCTCAATCACCGCGTCGAACAGCACCTCGTACAGCTCGTCCCGCGCGACGGTCGGCTCGGTCATCGCGGCACACTCCCTTCTTTCGCCTGCTTCTTTCACCTGATGTCGTGGTTGGGTCGGCTAATCGCGAAGGCAGGGACGGCTACTTGAGGGCGAAGAAGACACGGTTGTCGTCGAGGGCGAATGACTCCTCGACGATCCAGGCACCGCCCGCGACCTGGTCGGCGGGGACGGAGACGCACTCGTTGCCCGACCCGTTCGCACCGGGGAACATCTCGCCGAGCTCGATGAGGTCGTGCGGGACGACGCCGCAGCTGTCGTTCGGGCCGCCGCCGAAGGTGTTGCCGCCCGCGCCGTAGAACTTGATCGACAGGTTGACCCACGCCGTGCCGGACTCGGTGCCGGTGTAGGTGACCTGGACGGGCACCAGGACAAACTGACGGCCGGTCGCGGGCGGGGCGTTGAACTGGTTCTCGGCCGCGACCTGGTCGTTCGCGTTGAGGTTCGTAAGCCCGAGCGCTACTTGCCAGTCGCCGATCTTGACGGTGGTGCCGGCGAGAACCGGGTTCCGGCGGGTGCCAGGCGCACCATCGGCGGCCGCGCTGGCACCGTCGGCGGCGGCTGGCTGGCCCGATTGGCCCGACTGGCCGACGACGGTCGCTCCGTCCCCGTCCGGGTCGGAGACCGTGCACGCGGTCAGCGCCAGGGGCAGGGCCAGCCCGGCGACCAGGGCGCGGACCATGGCCCGGCCCGCGCGCGGTCGGCGCGACGGAGTGGTCGTTACGGATGTCGTCGCCTGCGTGGTCATCGCGGCGCCTCCTCAGGTGTCTGCTCGGCGCCGCGGCCCGGTGACGGGTCGGCGCCAGCCGTGTGATGGACAGGCGCCGGGCGGCCCCCCGAGCCGCCCGGCGAGAGATCACGTTAGGAAGGCGACGACGAAACAGCGAAGGCATTCACTGATAACCCGGGTTATCAGATCTCAACATCGGAGAGACGCTAGATCGTCGCTATGCTGGCGGAACCCGATCAGGTGTGGCTGGCCGGGCGAACGTGCGGGCTGGAGGCCGAGAGAGATGTCGATGTCATCGGACGCATCGCTCATCTCCATGCCGGAGATAGCCGAGCTCGCGGGGGTGCGGCGGCCAGTGGTGACTACGTGGCGGCGCCGGTTCCCCGATTTTCCCGCGCCAGTGCGGGCGCCCCTCGCGCGGACCGGCTCACCGCTTTTCGAGGCCGACGCCGTCGTGGACTGGCTGGTGGCGACTGGTCATGGCGCCCGTCGGGTCGACGCCGCCGAGCTGCGGCTTTACCAGCTACGGACGCTCGCCGAGCGAATGCCCGCTCGGCTTCTGGTCGGCACCGCGACCGCGCTGATCTGTCTGCGTCACCTCGACGATGACGAATCGCTCGTCGACGGGCGGCAGGCCGACAGCGACAGCGATGGGGATGACGAGGGCCGTGCGCTGGTGGCCGGCCTGCTGGCCAGGGCGCGGCGCGTGGACCCGGACGACCGGCTACTGCTCGCCGAGGTCGAGGCCCTGCGCCCCGCCGACGCGGGCTGGCTGGTGCCCGCGGTCGACGAGCTGGTGGAGGCGGCCTACAACACGGCCGACGCGTTCGAGCGGCTGTTGGCGGTCCGGCACCGGTTCGACATCCCCGAGCTGTATGCCGAGGCGGTCGTCGGCGAGCTTGCCTGGCTGGCCGTGAAGCTCTCCGGCGTGGTGGAACGGCTCGTCGAGATCGAGGAAGCCACGCAGTCCGGCACCCTCGAAACCGGGGCGGCGAGGCCAGGTGCCGTCCGGGTCGCGGACCCGGCCGCCGGCGGCGGCGACCTGCTCCGGGCCGTTGTCGCCGCCGTCCAGCACGATGCCGAGGAGATCGGGGACGAGGGGGAACTGCGGCTTTCCGGCGTCGAGCCCAGCCGCTTCCTTGCCCGGCTGGCCCGCCGGCGGCTCGTGGTCGCCGGGCTCGCGGCGCGGTTCGTCGACATCCGCGCGTCGGCCGGACGCCGGCTGGCGGGCACCGGGCAGGGCGCGGGCAAGCCCGCGGGCTCTCGGCCGGCCAGTGGCGCGGATGTCGTCGTCACCTGTCTGCCCTTCCAGCCCGCCGAGAGCCGCGACGGCGCGGACGTGCTAGTTGCCGTGCGCGGGATCGCCGAAGGGCTGGGGCCTGGGCAGACCGCTGTGGTTGTCGGGCCGTCCGAGGTGCTCGTTGACGCGCTGCCAGCGAACCGGTCGGCGACCCGCCGTCGCGACGAGTTGCTGGGGACCGGGCTGGTCGAAGCGGTGGTGGCGTTGCCAGGCGGGATGGTGCCGTTCCGCCCGGGATACCGGACCTCGCTGTGGGTGCTGCGCCGCGACGACGCCGCGCCGGCGCGTGGCCGAGTGCTGCTCGCCGACCTCTCCGACCGGGAGCTGACGGCGCAGGTCGTCGAGTCGCTGGCGGTCGACGTGACGACCTGGCGGCGTGATGGCTACCGGCCGGAGCTGCACGGGCGGACGTTTGCCAGCCAGGCGCTGATCGCCGACCTGGTGTCCGCGCCCGGCCGGCCGCCGATGGCGCTGACCGCTCCCCGGCCGGCGGGCGAGCCGACCCGCCGGGCCGCCCATGCGGTCGCCCGCGTCCGCGAGCTCGAGCACCAGCTCGCCAGGCCGGCCGACGCCAACGGAATCGGCGACGCGGCAGCCGATATTGGGGTCGAGGACGTCGGGTCCACCCCAGTATCAACCGCCTCGTCGCCCCTCATCGCCGAGCGGGACGAGCCGCGGCCGGTCCCGATCGTGTCGCTCGGGCGGCTCTCGCGCACGACCGGGCCCGACGGCCCTGTGCTGAGGATCTTTCCGGGCGCGCGGATCGCGGCAGCCGATGTCGTCGTCGGGCGTGCCGGGTCGGGACGCGGGGATCCGGTAGCCCACCCGGTTGTCGGGTCGTCAGAGCTAATCGGCGGGGCGCGACTGGGTGAGCGGCGGATCGGGCTCTATGTATTGGCCGACGGATACCCGCGGGCCGGGTTGACCGAGCCGGGCGACGTAATCGTGACCTTGACCCCGCGCTTCGGCGCTTTGGTCGATGAGGCGGGCTCGTCCGTCGTGGAGTTTCCGGCGCGGGTCCTGCGGCTGACGCCGGCTGGGCTGGAGACGATCACCCCGCACGTGCTGGCGGCGTTGCTCACCGCGGCCGCGCCGGCCGCGCGGACACCGGGTGCGGTGCGCGGGCCGCGGAAGCTCGCGGATCTCCAGATCGCGATGCTGCCCGCCGCTGTGTCCGGACGGTTGGACACGCTGCTCGCGGCGGCGAACGCACGCCGGGCGGCGGCGCTGCGCGAGCTTGACCTGCTGGACGAGCTGGGCCGGATCACGGTGGGTGGGCTCGCGGACGGCACACTGACCCTGATCCCGCCGATACCAGCACAGCCCGCCAGTCCGCCCGCCGGCCGTAAGCGGTCCGAGGCCCGAGCCCATCCACGTTCCTGACCCTGACCCCGCCCAGTCCCAGCCCGAACCGACGTTTCACCCCCAAGGAGCACCATGCCCCCGAGGAAGAAGGCCGCCGCCGGCCCTCCGACGATGGCCGACCTGCGCGAGACGCTCTGGAAGGCGGCCGACAAGCTGCGTGGCTCGATGGACGCCGCCCAGTACAAGGACTTCGTCCTCGGCCTCGTCTTCCTCAAGTACGTCTCGGACGCCTTCACCGAACGGCGCGAGGCGATCCGCCAGGACGTCCTCGCCGACGGCGTCCCCGAGTCGCGGGTCGAGCAGTTCCTCGACGACAAGGACGAGTACCTCGGGCAGGGCGTCTTCTGGGTTCCTCGGCAGGCCCGGTGGGACGAGCTCGCGGCGAACGCGAAGAGCGCCGGTATCGGTCAGCTCCTCGACGCCGCGATGGACGCCATCATGCGGGAGGAAGGGAACGAAGCGCTGACCGGCGTCCTGCCGAAGATCTTCAACAGCCCCAGCGTAGACCAACGCCGTCTGGGTGAACTGGTCGACCTCCTCGGCGACGCCCGCTTCACCGGCCACCGACTGACCGTCCCGGCCCAGCCCAACACGGCCCCCAGCGACGACGGTGGTCTGTTCGCCGAGCCGGCGCCCGCGGTTCCGGCCGAGGCCGCCACGCGGTCTGCGCGGGACGTGCTCGGCGAGGTCTACGAGTACTTCCTGGAGAAGTTCGCCCGGGCGGAGGGCAAGCGCGGCGGCGAGTTCTACACGCCAGCGAGCGTTGTTCGACTGATGGTCGAGATCATGGAGCCCTACCAGGGACGGGTCTACGACCCGTGCTGCGGCTCAGGCGGCATGTTCGTCCAAGCCGAGAAGTTCATCGACGAGCACCAAGGGCGCCGCGACGACATCTCGGTCTACGGTCAGGAGAACAACGAGCGCACCTGGCGGCTGGCGAAGATGAACCTCGCCATCCACGGCATCACCGGCAACCTGAGCGAGAAGTGGGACGACACGTTTCGCGTCGATCGCCACCCGGACCTGCGCGCCGACTTCATCCTCGCGAACCCGCCGTTCAACATGTCCGACTGGGCGCGCCTCACCGACGATCCGCGCTGGCGCTACGGCGTCCCGCCGGCCGGCAACGCGAACTTCGCCTGGATGCAGCACATCATCTCGAAGCTCGCCACGAACGGCGTGGCCGGCGTGGTGATGGCGAACGGCTCGATGTCGTCGAACCAGTCGGGCGAAGGTGAGATCCGGGCCGCGCTCGTCGAGGCCGACCTGGTCGCCTGCATAGTGGCCCTACCGCCGCAGTTGTTCCGCACTACTCAGATCCCCGCTTGCCTCTGGTTCTTCGCCAAGAACAAGACCCCGATGGGCAGCAAGGTGCTGACCGACCGCCGTGGCGAGACTTTGTTCATCGACGCCCGGAGCATGGGCACGATGGTCGACCGCACGGAACGCGTCTTCACCGACGACGATCTAGCGAAGATCGCCGGCACTTACCACGCCTGGCGCAGCACCCGCTCCGCCCGGGGCGCGGGTCTGGCCTACGCCGACGTCCCCGGCTTCTACTACTCGGCGACGACCGACGAGATCCGCACCCACGACCACGTGTTGACCCCTGGCCGCTACGTCGGCGCCACTGAGGTTGACACGTCGGGGGACGAGCCGATCGCCGAGAAGATCGAACGCCTCACCAAGGAGCTGCTCGCCCACTTCGAGGAGTCCGCCCGCCTCGAAAAGGAAGTCCGCACCCAACTGGAGCGCCTCGATGTCTGAGTGGGAGACACGAAGCCTTGGCCAGCTATGTGAACATATTACTGTTGGCCATGTCGGTTCGATGGCTTCTCGATATGTCAACTCGGGCGTCCCATTCCTGCGATCCCAGAATGTTCGAGCGGGCCGTCTCGACCTTGAGAATATCAAGCATATCCCGCGAGATTTCCATCAAGAGCTATCGAAGTCAAAGCTCCGCGCGGGAGACGTCGTCATTGTCCGTACTGGCGAGCCCGGCGCTGCCGCGAGGATTCCGGATGACTTGGGGGAAGCGAACTGTTCTGATCTTGTGATCGCGAGGCCGACGTCCACGGTCGACTCCCGGTTCCTCTGCTACGCGATCAATGTAACTGCAAGACACTACATCTCCGCCCACACCGTTGGAGCCGTTCAACAGCACTTCAATGTGGGGGCCGCGAAAAATATGCTACTTAAGGTGCCTTCATTGGCAGACCAAGCGGAGATAGTGGCAGTTCTCGGAGCACTGGATGACAAGATTGAGGTCAACGCCCAGTGTGCCAGGACAGCTAGCGAGCTTGCCCGAACCCAGTTCCAGGGCTGTAAATCTGGGTCTGGCATGGATGTGAGCCTAGGAGATCTTGTCGACCTAGTTTATGGCAAGGCACTCCGCGAGCCCGATCGCCGCGACGGCAGGTTTCCAGTGTTCGGCTGCACCGGCCAGGTCGGTTGGCATGATACTCCGCTTAGCCGGGCCGCCGGCGCCGTGGTGGGTCGCAAGGGCGCGAATGCGGGAGCCGTGTCCTGGTCTCCGCAACCCTGCTGGGTTATAGACACCGCATTCTACGTTGAACCACAAAGCACTAAAGTTACACCCGAATTCGCATACTTCCTCTTGCAAAGCGCAGGGCTGGAAGGGCTCGTTGGGGACTCCGCAATCCCGGGATTGAACCGAACGGCGGCACTATCAAGATTGGTTCCAGATTTCGATGGCGGTGTGATTAGTCGGCTCACTCATACGGTTCGCCCGTTGCTCGCGTTGGTTGATACAGCGGAGCGTCAGAATCGGACGCTAGCCGAGCTGCGCGACACCTTGCTGCCAAAACTGATGTCAGGTGAGATCCGGGTCCGCGACGCGGAGAAGGTTGTGGAGGATGTGACGTGAACGTCGGGTCGGGGGGCATGGCCGAGCAGGACTGGGAGGCCGACGCGGTCGAGACGCTCGAGGAGCTCGGGTGGGAGCACATCCCGGGGCGCAAGCTGGCGCCGGGCACCGGTGAGCGCCGCTCGTGGGCGGAGCCGATCCTGGTCGAGCGGTTGCGGGAGGCCGTCAGCCGGCTTAACCCAGACCTACTGGCGGCCACCGTCGACGACGCGGTCACGACCGTGCTCGGCGCGTCGTCCCGGGATGCGATCACGGAGAACCAGCGGCTACACGAGTTCATGACCCGGGGCATCCGCTCGGTCCCGGTGGTCGATGAGTACGGGGCCGAGGCCTGGCCGACGATCCGGCTGGTCGATTTCCGCGACCAGGTGATGAACGAGTACGTCGTCGCGAACCAGGTCCGGGTTGACGGGGACCGGACCGACCACCGGCTCGACGTCGTTCTCTACCTGAACGGCCTGCCCGCCGCCGTTCTGGAGCTGAAGAGCGCGAGCGCCGAGAGCACCGGTATCAAGGACGCGCATCAGCAGCTGATGAACTACGTGGACGCGTTGCCGCTCGCGTTCCGGGCGACCGCGCTGTTCGCCGTCTCCGACGGGGTGACCGCCCGCTACGGCACGCCGTTCACCCCGTTCAACCACTTCGCACCCTGGAACGTCGACGACGAGGGCAACCCGCTGCGCCCGCACCTGCCCGGCGGGGTGCCCGAGCCGCGCGAACTCGGCGACATCCGCTACGACGACGCCCAGGACGTCCTGCTGCACGGCCTGTTCGACCAGCGCCGGTTCCTCGACCTGCTGCGCGGCTACATCACCTTCGCCAACGTGCCCAAGACGGGCTTGGCGAAGCGGATCGCGAAGCCGCACCAGTACTTCGCGGTCAGCCGCGCCGTCGAGAAGACCGTGGAGGCGACGCGGAGCAACGGCAAGGCTGGCGTCGTCTGGCACACGCAGGGCTCCGGCAAGTCGATGGAGATGGAGCTTTACGCCTACCAGGTCAGTGTGGACCCGCGGCTGGCGAACCCGACGATCCTGGTGCTGACCGACCGGATCGACCTCGACGACCAGTTGTACGGCGTCTTCGCCCAGAGCACCCTGCTGCCCGGCGCCCCCACCCAGATCGCGACCCGCGACGATCTGCGGGCGGAACTGTCCAGCCGGGCGACCGGCGGCATCCTGTTCAGCACTCTGCAGAAGTTCGGCCTCACCCCGGCGGAACGGGACGCCAAGCGGTCCCATCCGCTGCTGTCGAACCGCACGAACATCATCATCATTGTCGACGAAGCGCACCGCAGCCACTACGACGATCTCGACGGCTATGCGCTCCGGCTGCGCGAGGCCCTGCCCAAGGCCACGTTCATCGCCTTCACCGGCACGCCGATCTCGGAAGCCGAGCGCAACACCCGGAAGATGTTCGGCGACTACATCGATGTCTACGACCTGACCCGCGCGGTCGAGGACGGAGCCACGGTCCGCGTCTTCCACGAGGCCCGGATCATCCCCGTCGAGCTTCCCGACGGCATGGACCCGGAGATGATCGACGACGAGGTCGCCCTGATCACGACCGGTCTGGACGACGCGGAGAAGGAACGGCTCCAGCGCCGGGTCGCGGTGCTGAACGCGCTGTACGGCGCGCCCGCCCGACTGAGGACGCTCGCCGATGACCTGGTCAAGCACTGGGAGCATCGCTCCGAACAAATGCGCCCGCTCATTGACGGCCCGGGCAAGGGAATGATCGTCTGCGCCACCCGGCAAATTTGCGCGGACGTCTACCGGGAGATCGTCGCCCTACGCCCCGGCTGGCACGACGACGCGGCCGACAGAGGGAAGATCAAGGTTGTCTACACCGGAAGCAGCGCGGACAAGGGCGAGATCTTCAAGCACGTCCGCCGGCCGGCGCAGAACAAGGCGATCCAGCAGCGGCTCAAGGACCCGAACGACCCCCTGGAGCTGGTGATCGTCCAGTCGATGCTGCTCACCGGCTTCGACTCGCCGCCGCTGCACACCCTCTACCTGGACAAGCCGATGCGCGGTGCCGCGCTCATGCAGGCGATCGCCCGGGTCAACCGCACCTACCTGAACAAGGACGCCGGCCTGCTCGTCGGCTACGCCCCGCTCGTCGACCGCCTGCGCGAGGCACTGGCCGAGTACACGGGCGAAGACCAGGCGAACGAGCCGCTCGGCCGCGATATCGACGAGGTCCTCGGCAAGGTCCGCGACCTGCACGACGTCATCGTCGCCATCCTCCACGGCCACGACTGGCGGGCCGCGCTGGCCGCCGGCACCAAGACCGCGTACAAGGACGCTGTGCTCGGCACCGTCGAATACCTACGCGACCCGACCACGCCGGAGAACGTCGCCACCGAGGAGGGTGGCACGCTCCCGCTGGCCGCGCGGTTTCGAGACAGGGCGTCCCAGCTGGAACGGGCCTACGCGCTGTGCTCCGTCTCCGGCCAGCTCGACGACCTGCGCGCCGACATCGCGTTCTTCCAGGCCGCCCGCGTCTGGATGGCCAAGATCGACGCCGAGGAGCGGCGCGCCGCGGGCAAGCCGGTACCCGACGAGATCGAGATCCTGCTACGCCAGCTCACCGCCGAGACGATCGACGCCGGCCTGCCCACCGACATCTACGAGGCCGCCGAGCTGGACCGTCCCGACCTGTCCAACCTCGACGAGGCATACCTCGCGCGGATCCGAGCGTCGAAGACCCCGAACCTGGCGATCGAGGCGCTGCGCCGGGCGATCGAACAGACGATGCGCGCCGTCACGAAGCACAACGTCGTCCGCCAGCGCAGCTTCTCCGAGCGGTTGGCCGATCTGATGAACCGCTACCGCCAGCAGCACCTCACCTCAGCCGAGATCCTCGCCGAGCTGGTCAAGATGGCCAAGGACGTCAGCGCCGACGCCGACCGCGGCAAGGACTTCACCCCCGCGCTCTCCTACGAGGAACTGGCCTTCTACGACGCCGTCGCGGACAACGAATCTGCGATCACGGAACTCGGAACGGACAAGCTCGCCGACATCGCCCGCGACCTGGTCATCCAGGTCCGCAAGGGCGTCACCGTCGACTGGGCCGCCCGCGACGACGTCCGCGCCCGCCTCCGCAGCACCATCAAGCGCCTCCTCGCCCGCCACGGCTACCCGCCCGACGCCGAGCAGCGCGCTATAGACCAGGTCCTCGATCAGACCGCCCACTTCGCCGAAGACTGGTCCACCGAAACGAATCGCTGACCAACCGGATCAGCTGGTTGGCCAAAGGGGTAGCTGTGGCTGGTCCGTGTCCGACGGGCCAACGAGGTGCTGTCGATGCAGCGCGCGGATGTCGCCCGGGCTGACGTCGAGAACTTCGGCCAGGCGGCGGAAGGCCAGATAGGCGACGCCCCGGGCCCGGGCATCGACGCAGTACTTCTCGGCCTCCCGCAGCAGGGTGGCAGCCGACCTGGCTGATCGCGACGAGCGCATTGCCGCCGCCTTCTTACGCTCGTAGTCGATCTCCGAGAAGCCCCGGACGCGTCGAATGACTTCCTCCGCCTCATCCAGGGTCGTGGTGTCGGCGAGCGCGGCGACGTACGGCGCGTTCTCCGCGAGGGAAGTCAGACCGACGACATGGACCTCGGCGCTACGAGGGCCGAGGTCAAGGGCCAGGCCCTGGTCACGGATCTCGACTCGGCCGCGGATGCCGAGGGCAGACGCGACAAGAAGGGCTGTCACCTCGCTGGGATGCCAGGCGAGCAGGGGCACCGCGAACTCGACGTCTGACCTGGTCAGTGTGGTGAGGTGGCGGCCTCCCAGCGCGGCGACGCGGCCGAGCACCTCGGTTTCGGACAACTCGCCGTCCAGGCCAGGCCCGGCGGCGAGGACCTTGACCGGCACTGGCATTCCCAGGGCCGCGGCGGCAACCAACCCGTCGGCCAGTGGGCTTCGCAGTCCAGGCTCGTGGCCCGAGGCCATGACGTCACCGCCGACGTCGACGATCCACACCTCGTCGGCCGCGGTCACCTCGATCTGTTCGGCCAGCTGGCGGTGGAGGCCACCCGCACCGCCAGCCGGGTCAAGAAGGATGAGGCGCGCGGACGACTCGCCGGCGAGTCTTGGCAGCATCGACCGGCCGGCGGGCACGGTGTCGCTGGCGGGGGTGATCTCGTGGCTATGCCGGCCGGCGGCGAGCAGGCCGGTGAACCCTTCTGGCCCGCGTGGCCCTGGCAGTGGATCGACCCGCAGCCGTTCCCAGGCGTATGTGAGCACGACGGGCGGCGGATCGCCGGACCGAAGGGCGCGATGCACCATCGCCGCCGCGAGCGCATCGCCGCCACCACCAGCTGCCACGAGCAGCACACCCACGGCGTGAAGGCTACGCGGAGATCACCCCGGTCCCGCGGAACGCGGAGATCACCCCGGTCCCGCGGAACGCGGAGATCACCCCGGTCCCGCGGAACGCGGAGATCACCCCGGTCCCGCGGAACGCGGAGATCACCCCGGTCCCGCGGAACGCGGAGATCACCCCGGTCCCGCGGAACGCCGTCGGGCGCTGGGCGCCCTCGGCTGGTGATGAGCTAGACCACTTCTAGTGGATCTTTGTTGGCCGGGCGTCGACGTCCGATCTGGGAGGCGGACCGTACCTTGATCGCGAGCCGGGTGCGCATCAATCGGACACACGAGGGTCTGGTGCGCTGCTCCCATACCCACCTGGCGATCATGCGCCGAGTTTCGCCCGTCGAGGACGAGTGATCGCTCGCTAGGTATGGGGCCTGGTGTCTGGTGGATCGGCGGGAGCCACTCCCGACAAGATCCGCGGGAAGGTCTCTAGGTCTGCTCGCAGCGGCGCTTGAGGCTTTGGGCTTCGGTGTCGACGTAGCGGCGGGTCTGGCGGCCGGTGAGTAGGCCGACCAGCGGGGCGAGCGGGCCCGACTGGCGGATGCTGAGCGTCACGGTCACCCCGTCCCCTGGGGCGCCCGTCGGATCGGCTAGACCTATCCGGGGAGTCGGGACGTCTTTGGCGTCCCCAGCGTCCCCCGCGGCCTTCGCCTCCTCGATGCGGTGGTCGGCGACGGTCCGCACACCCCCGCTGGACGACGCCCAGGAGAACGAGTGGGCTGGGTTCCAGTCGACGATGGTCCAGCTCAGCGTCGGCAGCTTCGGCTGCTTGATGCTGACGACGTCGCCCTTGGCCAGTTCGCCGGCCGGGCCGTCGGCGCCGGGGACGTACTCGGGCGCGGACTCGACCCGCAGCACCTGGCTCACCGTCGGCGTCCACTCCGGCCAGCGCTCGACGTCCCGCAGCACCGCCCAGACCTTCGCCGCGGACGCGGCGATCCAGACGGATGTCTCGTAGTACACGGCGTCCTCCTGGTTCACTGCCCGCCCGGCGGACCGCCGGTGCCGCGGTGCGGGCCATGTCGTACCGCCGATGATCCATCGACGACGGGCCATGGCACTCCTACTACCCTGCTCGGTCGCGAGCCGTACGCGGACAGGCAGTCCCGGCCACCCCGGCCGCACAAGGGCCACAAAGGGTCGCGAACCGCTACGACCTACGCTGATGGCCATGGGCCACACATCTGTCGCTGACCGCGACCACGCGCGCGGCGCGACAGCCCAATGACCCGCGTCGACATCGAGTACCGCACCGGCGTGCGCGGGCGGATCGCGGCGGGGGCTCGGCTGGTCGGGAGCTGGGACGCGGACGGCCGGCCGAGCGACGCGTGGGCCTCGACGCCGATGGTGGCGACCGTCGGACCGGATGGCTGCACGGCGTTCCGGGCCAGTGTGACTCTCGATGTCCACACGCCTACCACCTTCCGCTGGGGCGTGTGGCTGGTACGCGACGATGGGTCGCAATTCTGGGGAATCCCCGGTGAAGTAGCGGACCCGGCCTCCACGGACCAGGTCCGTACGCTTGCGCTCGGGCCGGACGCCCCGGCTGAGGTGAGCACTACCTTCACGCTCAGCGGTCATCACTTCCTTGGCGCCGTTCCGGTCACCGTCCCCGCCGACGACGTGCGGGACGGCGCTGCCGGGGGTGTCGGGGGCGAGCACGGGAGCGACGGCGAGAGCGAGAGCGAAGGCACGGGCCCCACGGCGGACGCGGAGCGAATCCTGTTCCGGGTCTGGGCGCCATACGCCAGGGCCGTCGAGGTCGCGTTCGGCGGCGAGAGCGGCTACATCGCCGACGACGGCCATGGCGAGGACGCGGCCATCGCCCACCTACCGATGCGGCCGGGGCCGGACGGGGTGTGGGAGGCCTCGGCGGAGGGATTCGCCGACTGGGCGGGACGGCGTTACCTCTACCGGGTTACCCGGGAGGACGGCTCGGTTGCCTGGCGCACGGATATGTACTCCCGCCAGCAGTGCGGAGGCGGCGACGTCAATCCGCGCGGCGCGCACTACGACGGGACGGCGGCCGACCTGGACGGAACCGTCAGCTGCTCGGTGGTCGTCGACGCCCGGCCCCAGCCGGCGGACTTCTGGGCCGACGAGCTCGACCCGGCCCGCCCGGTGCCGCGCCGGGTCGAGGAACTGGTCATCTATGAGCTGCACGTCGGCGCCCTCGGCTTCGGGGAGACGCGGGCGGGCACGTTCGCCGACGCGGTCGCCTTCGTCGACTATCTCGCCGACCTCGGCGTCAACGCCGTCGAGCTGCTGCCGGTGCTCGAGTTCAGCGGCACCCGTTCCTGGGGATACGGCACCTCGCATTTCCTCGCCGTGGAGAAAAGCGCCGGCGGCCGGGAGGGGCTTGCCGGCTTCGTCCGCGCCTGCCACCGCCGCGGCATCGCGGTTCTCGTGGACCTCGTCTTCAACCACTACACGCAGGACGCCGAGCGGGCCGCCTGGATGTACGGCACCACGACGCCCAGCCACAACGCGTACTACTGGTATGAAGGCACCGACGCCGACCACGCCGGTTTCCCGGACGGCGGTTACGTCGACAACCTCTCCTCCGGCTACGCGCCCCGCTACCGCGAGGAACAGGTGCGCGCGCTGTTCGTAGCGAGCGCCGTCGCGCTCCTCGAGGAGTTCCACGTGGACGGCTTCCGGCTGGACCAGACGACGTCGATCCACCTGTATAACGCGCTGCACGCGGACGGCCGGCCGGCCGCGGCGACGAACGTCGCCGGCCGCAAGTTCCTGCGCGAGCTCTGCCAGACGCTGAAGACCGTCGCTCCGGACGTCATCCTCATCGCCGAGGACCATTCCGGCTGGGACGCGGTGACCCGCCCGGCGCCGGCGGGCGGCCTCGGTTTCGACGCCCGTTGGTATGTGGACTTCTACCACCACCTGATCGGGGACAAGGGCGAGGGACCGGAGTATGCGCGGCTCCTCGAGACCGCCGGCAACGACCTCACCGGCCCGCTGGCGATGGGCCTTTTCGCCGGGGCGCTGGCCGGCGCGGCGGACAGGACGGTCGTCTACCCGGAAAGCCATGACGAGGCGGGAAACTCGGAGCACTCGGAGCGCAACATACTGGTCGCGGTGAACGACGCGCCGCTCGTCGGGGAGACCCGCTGGTACGCCGAGGCGAGAATCCGCTGCGTCACCGCGCTGTCCCTGCTCGCCCCGGGCACACCGATGTTCCTCATGGGCGACGAGGTCGGAGCCACCAAGGCGTACACCTACGACCATTTCACCGAGGACAAGGAGGATCTCCACGGGCTGCGCGAAGGAACCGGCGCGGGCCTGTTCGCCGCCCACCGCGACCTGGCCGGCCTCCGGCTCGCCTCGCCCGCCGCGAAGTCCCGCGACATCGAGATCCTGCACACGAACGACCCCGCCCGGCTGATCGCCTTCCGCCGCTGGTCCGGCCCGGCCGGCGAGAGCCGGGGCGAGGAGCTGCTCGTCGTCGTAAGCCTGAACAACGCCCCGTTCCCGAGCTACCTGCTGCGTCACCCGTCGTTGTCGGGCACCCCCTGGCGCCTACAGCTGAACACCGACGCCGCGATCTACGGCGGCCGAGGCGCTCCGGCGGCCGAGGCACTCGCCCCGACGGCCGACGGCACGGTGGACCTTGCCCTGCCCGCCGTCGCCGCCCTGGTCTTCGAGCGGACGAACGCCGGCTGAGGACCCGCTCGCCCTTGTTCTCCTGGGGACGGTGGCCGCCGGAGGTGCGAAGGAAGAACATTTTCGCACCTCCTTTGGCCCTCTAGGTGACGGGGGCGAGGTCCGCTCGTAGCGAGGCCTCCAGGTCGCCCTTTTCGCCATGGGAAGCGGCGCGGGAGCCGTAGATCCAGACATAGGCCACGAACAGCCCCCAAGCCAGCACGCCGATGCCGATCCGGACGGCGGTCGGCAGACCGGACGGCGTCACGAAGGCCTCGATCACGCCCGAGAGAGCGAGCGCGACCGCGAGCCCGATCGCGATCGACACGGCCGCGCGGCCCTCCGCCGCGAGCGCCTCCGACCGGCGCCGGCCGCCCGGCGCGATGATCGACCAGCCGAGCCGCAGGCCGACCGCTCCGGCGACGAAGACGACCGTCAGCTCCAGCAGCCCGTGCGGCAGGATCAACGAGAAGAACTGGCCGCTCTCGCCGCAGCTCGACATATAGCCGCCGACGACGCCGAGGTTCAGCGAGTTCTCCAGCAGGACGACCAGCGTCGGCAGGCCGAGCAGCGCCCCGAGCGCGATCGCCTGCGCGGACACCCAGGCGTTGTTCGTCCAGATCTGGCTCGCGAACGAGCCCGCCGGGTTCTCGCTGTAGTAGGACGCGAAGTCGTGACGGCACAGCTGGGCCACGTCGTCCGGCGGGACCAGCCGCGCCTGCGCCGTCTGGTCGTAGACGACCCACAGCGCGCACGCCAGGGCGAACAGCAGGCAGAGGGCAGTAGTCGCGATGGCCCACCACCTGCGCGCGTAGACCGCGGCGGGGAAGGTGATGGTGAAGTAGCGGGCGACCACGTGCCAGCCGGGGTCGGCGGTGCCGGTCACGGCCGCGCGGGCGCGGATCACCAACGCGGAAAGGTCGTCGACCATGGCCTGGTCGCGCGAGCGGCTCCTGATCACCGACAGCTGGGTGGCAACCCGCTGGTAGAGCTCGACCAGCTCCTCCAGCTCCTCGCGCGGCATCTTGCGGGGCCGGTTCGCCTGGTCAACGAGGTAGCGCAGCCGAAACCACTCCGGCCGGTGGACAGCGACGTATGCGTCCAGGTCCATCAGTCTGCCCACTCTTCCCAGCCGCCGCGCCGTGTGAGACGTCAGCCATCCACGATCCTCGACCGTCCGTGCTCCACGGTCACGGCCACCGCCACAGCCACATCCGTCCGCGCGCGCACTCACCCCGAGCACCGAAATACTGTCAGACCCCTTGCCGCTCCTGACGACCCCCGTCGCCCACCCGACCCGCCGGCACCGGCGACCGGCCAGGGCCACGAGGCCGGTCGAGAAAGCGACCCAGGGGGTGGCGGGCGGCGTCGATGGACGACGATGTACGGGCGCCGGCCAGCGATGACGGCGGTCGGCAGAGCGGAAGGAACCCCACCATGGGCGAGCATCGGGGCGCGCGGGGCGCGGCCGGATGAGCCAGGTCGTCACCGGCGAGGCGGTCGCCATCGACCTGCGGCCGGCCCAGCTCGGCTCCCGCATGATCGCCGGGCTCGTCGACCTGTTCATCCAGCTGTTCGTGCTTTACAGCGTGCTGGTGTTCACGCTGGTGGCGGTCAACCCACAGGACGAGGCCCTGGCCGTCGCGGTCGTCATCGTCGTCTACGTCGCGACGATGCTCGGCTACCCGGTGATCTTCGAGACGTTCCTGCGCGGCCGGACCGTCGGCAAGATGCTGATGAAGCTGCGCGTCGTGCGCGACGACGGCGGGCCGGTCCGCTTCCGCCACGCGTTCGTCCGCGGGCTCATCGGGGCGGTCGTCGAGCGGCCGGGTGCCCTGTTCGGGCTGCCAGCGGTCATGGCGATGCTGTTCTCCCACCGCTCCAAGCGGCTCGGCGACCTGTTCGCCGGCACCGTCGTGATCCACGAAGGGGTGCCGTCGATGGCCGGGGTGGTGCCAGCGGTGCCGGCGCCGCTCGCGGGCTGGGTCGTCGGGCTGGACCTCACCGGCCTCGACGACGAGCTGACCGGCACCGTGCGCGGTTTCCTCGGCCGGGTGCACGAGCTGTCCCCCGAGGCCCAGGAGCGGATCGGCGCGGACCTCGTCGCCCAGGTCCGCGCCGTCGTCACCCCGCCGCCCCCGCCGGGCACTCCCGGGTGGGCGTATCTGTCGGCGGTGCTGGCCGAGCGGACCCGCCGGTCCTACCGCCGGCTGCGCGCGGTCTCCCGGGCCCGGTACGGGCCGGGAGAGATCCCGGGCGTGCCGCTCCACTACTACCCGGGGCACCTGCTGACGCCCGAGGTCCTCGCCCCGCCCCCGCCGCCTGCCTACGTCGGGCCTCAGCCGCCCGGTGGCTACCCGATCCCCGGCCCGCCGTCCGGCAGTCCGTACCGTTGATACGAGCCGGCAAGGCTGACATCGTCATGGCAGAATTTCGGCCGCGCTTGCCCTGGAAAATCCGATCAACCTGACAAGTTGATGTCAAGGCCTCCCTCCACCGATTGACCAGGTGAGAGCTACGGCCCACCGGCACGCCCGGCCCTTCCACAGCCGGTAGCCAATCTGCGGGAACCCCGCGGAAGGTCGGCGCGGAAGGGCACGGGTTCAGGAACCGTGCCGCCACGAGTTCAGATACTCGACCTGGGTCGGCGTGAGCCTGTCGATCTCAAGGCCCATTGTCTCGATCTTGAGGCTGGCGACCCGCTTGTCGATCTCCACCGGGACGTCGTGGACGCCCGGCGCGAGCGACCGCGCGGCCTTCGTCAGCCACTCGGCGGTCAGCGCCTGGTCCGCGAACGACATGTCCATCACGGCCGCCGGGTGGCCCTCCGCCGCGCCGAGGTTGACCAGCCTTCCCTCCGCGAGCAGCAGCACCCGCCGGCCGTCGGCGAGCACGTACTCGTCGGTGCTCGGCCGGACGCGGCGCGGGCCATGGGTGGCAAGCGCGGCGAGCCCATTGACGTCGACCTCCACGTCGAAGTGCCCGGAGTTCGCCAGGATCGCGCCGTCGCGCATCAGCTCGACGTGCTCGGGCCGGATGACGTCCCGGTTGCCGGTGACCGTAATGAAGACGTCGCCTACCGCCGCCGCCTTCGCCATCGGCAGCACCCGGAAGCCGTCCATGGCCGCGTCGAGGGCCTTGGTGGGGTCGATCTCGGTGACGACCACGTTGGCGCCCATCCCCTTGGACCGCGACGCGACGCCTCGGCCGCAGTAGCCATAGCCGGCGACGACCACCGTCTTGCCCGCGAGCAGCGTGTTCGTGGCCCGGAAGATGGCGTCCAGGGTGGACTGGCCGGTGCCGTAGCGGTTGTCGAACATGTGCTTGGTGTCGGTGTCGTTGACCGCGACCACCGGGAAGCGCAGGGCACCCTCGGCCGCCATCCGGCGCAGCCGGATCACCCCGGTCGTGGTCTCCTCGCAGCCCGCGAGCACGCCGTCGAGCACGTCCTGGCGGGCGGTGTGCAGGGTGTTGACCAGGTCGCAGCCGTCGTCGAAGACATAGTGCGGGGCGAGATCGAGGGCGGCGTCGATGTGCGCGTAGTACCCGTCGCGATCGACCCCGTTGCGGGCGTACGTCGACACGCCGTACTCGGCGACCAGCGCCGCGGCCGTGTCGTCCTGGGTGGACAGCGGGTTCGACGCACACAGCACCACGTCGGCGCCGCCGGCGACCAGGGCACGCATCAGGTTCGCGGTCTCGGTCGTGACGTGCATGCAGGCGGCGATCCTGGCGCCGGTGAAGGGCCGCTCGCGGGCGAAGCGGGCGCGCATCTGGCGCAGCACCGGCATGGCCCGGTCGGCCCATTCGATGCGGGCGACGCCCTGCTCGGCCAGCGAGAGGTCGGCGACATCGTGCCTGGGCAGGCTGGTCGCGGGCGCGACCGAGGCGGCGGTGGAGGTCGTCGCGGTCATGGTGCTGCCGCCTCTCGTCTCGGTCAGTCACGCGCTCCGGGCGGGCGAAGCCTAGGCGGCCGGAGATCCGCTCCAGGGGGTCAGGCACGGCGCCGGCCACGCCGGCACGGCGGGCACGGCTGGGCACGGTGGGTTGTGGCGCGGCGCCGTACCGGAGACGACGATCCAGCCGGGAGGCGGGAGCTGTCAATGAACCTGACAGAGAGCTGTAAGTTTCCGTGCCAACGAAGGTTGAACCCGGCTACGCTTCGGCCCGTGGTCGCTCCTCAAGCCGGCGCAAACCGGGCAGCCTCATGGCCGGCAGGTCCGCGACGGGCCTTCATGGAGGCCCAGGTGCGGGAGGAACGGTTCGTGCGGGAGGTGCTCGACCGGCTGCGAGCGCGCATCCGGCTACGGCCGGAGCAGCGGCTGCCGATCGCCAAGGCCGCCGACGTGCTGGACACGACACCGCGGATGCTGCGTTACCGGGAGTCGCTCGGGCTGGTGACACCCGCCCGGTCGCCGGGCGGGCACCGCGAGTACGGCGAGCGCGAGCTGCTCACCGCCGCCTACGCCGACGAGCTGGAGCGCCGCTACCAGATCAGCCCCAGCGATCTGGCATTCGCGGTGCGGGTGCTGGCCGAGCCCGCCGTCGCGGCCGACGTCCGCCGCCTCGGCGAGCTCACCCGCCGCATCAACACGCCCCCGCCGGTCGCCGCCCTCGACTTCGAGGCCCAGAAGGCCCGCCGCCTCCTCGACCTCCCCTGAGGCGGCGGGCGCTGGACGCGCCGCCCTGCCTGTCGGACGCTGAGCGTCCTCCCAGCGTGGTACCGGGCACAGGCGTATGACCGTGGTGATGCGGGTGCCGAGCTGAGGACGTGGCCGAGTTGGCGCTGCGCTAATGGCGCCGTCACTGTCTTGTGGCTGGGTAGCGCTGACAGGTTGCCGGCGTGGCGTTGCGGCTGCCGGGCGCGTCAACGGACCCACGCCCAGCGGTGGCTGGGCGCGCATGGCTGTCGGGGCCGCGGGTCTCGGGCGGACACACCGAACATCCCGGCGGCAATGGGGGACCATCAGGCGGGCAACCTTATGACCCATAGCTAGGCACTTACGGTGACGCGCATGCAGCCTTCCGTAGTCGACAGGCCCGTCCGGTACGGTTGTCCTTGCTCGCGACGAACCATTTGCGCGGGCGCGGACCGGCCAGCGGGCACCAGCCCATCCACGCGTCGGCCGGCCGTGGACCTGGCCAGCCGACGAGGCCGGACAGGGCAACGGCCACCAGACTGGACGCCGTACGGCGACCTTCCGGCGGCTCGCGCATGCTTGACAGGTCCACCGACACGTCCCCGGCCTCGCCCGGCCGGGCCGACGTCACTGATCTCCTGCTGGGGGTGACGGCCACGGCTGCCGGACGGGACACGCAGACTCCGGTGACGCCGACTGGGCGGGCCGCGCGCCGCGCCGCGGGCACGGCGCCAGCACGCCGGCACGCCGGCCGCTCCGCCCAGAACGGCGGCACCGGGCCGAAGGGCCGGACCGCGCGAGACGGCCGGGTCGCCCGGGTGGCGGGCCGGGGCGGCGCGGCGGGCGGGTCGAGCAGCCTGAGCGGCCTGCTGGAGGATCCGGGGCCGCCGGAGCCACCGCGCCGGAGCCGGTCGTGGTTCGCCAAGCGGGGCGTGGTCCTCTCGTTGTCGATCGGCCTGGTCATGGCGCTGTTCGCGCTGCCCGTGGTCGCCGGTGCCGGGCTGTTCGCGAAGGCGTCGGCTGACCACTTCATGGGCCTGCCGGCCGACCTGCTGACGCCGCCGCTGCCGCAGAACTCGCAGATCCTCGCGGCCGACGGAAGCGTGATCGCCACGCTCCACGGCGAGCAGAACCGGGTCCTCGCCAAGCCCGAGGAGATCCCGCAGGTCATGCGGCAGGCGATCGTCGCGATCGAGGACTCCCGGTTCTACGAGCACGGCGGGTACGACTCGAAGGGCATGCTGCGGGCGCTGCTGCGTAACAGCGAGTCCGGCGACGTGCAGCAGGGCGCCTCGACGCTGACCCAGCAGTACGTCAAGAACGTGCTACTGCAGAACGCGCGCACCCCTGAGGAGCGCGCGGCGGCGATCGACACCTCCGTGTCCCGCAAGCTCCAGGAACTGCGCTACGCGACCACGCTGGAGAAGGAGCTGTCGAAGGACGAGATCCTCGTCCGCTACCTCAACATCGCCTACTTCGGCGACGGCGCCTACGGCATCGGCACCGCCGCGCAGCACTTTTTCGGCGTCAACGTCTCCAAGCTGACGCTGGTGCAGGCGGCGCTGCTCGCGGGCCTGGTGCAGAGCCCGTCGCGCTACAACCCGGTACTCAACCCCAAGGACGCGATGACGCGGCGCAACGACGTCCTCGACCGGATGGTCACGTCGAAGTTCATCTCGGCGACGCAGGCCGAAGGCGCCAAGCAGATGCCGATCACGCTGAACATCACCAGCGGCAGCTCCGTCGACTCCTGCGCCGAGGCGTCCGTGACCGCACCGTTCTTCTGCGACTACGTCCGTACGCAGCTCCTCGCGAGCAAGGCGCTCGGCGATACCCAGGACGAGCGCGACCGCCAGGTCTACGAGGGCGGCCTGCAGATCCACACCACCCTGGACCCGAAGGTCCAGGCGGCGGCACAGGCCGCTGTCGACGCCACCGTAGGCAAGGGGAACCGGGTCTCGGCCACCGAGGTCATCGTCCAGCCCGGCACAGGCAACATCCTCGCGATGGCCGTCAACCGGGACTTCGGTGACGACGCTTCCAAGTTCCAAACGAAGATCAATCTAGCGACCCACGAAAGCTTTGAGCCCGGATCGACCTTCAAGGCGTTCACGATGGCCGAGGCGCTCGAGGAGGGCTACGGCCTGGGGACCCAGTTCTACTCGCCGGCCTGCGTCATAGTCGACGAGTTCCCACTCGCGGGCCGCGGCGAGGAGGGCGGCGACGACTGCGCGAACAAGGGCTACTCGAACGCCGAGCCGAACGAGGCCGGTACCTTCGACATGAGCGAGGCGACCTGGAAGTCGGTCAACACCTACTACATCCAGCTGCTGGCGAAGGTCGGCGTCATGCCGACAGCGGCCCTGGCGAAGCGCCTCGGTATCCCGGACAGCGCGTATAAAGACCTGCCGAACGGGCTGGGCCCGTCCTTCGGTGGCCTGACGCTCAGCCAGCAGATGAAGATCTCCCCGCTCGTCATGGCCAACGCGTACGCGACGTTCGCCGCCGGGGGGATGTACTGCAAGCCCAGGTACGTGACGGCGGCGACCGACTCGTCCAACAAGAAGGTGGACATCGCGCCGGCACCGGACTGCACACAGGCCATCGACAAGAAGATCGCCGATACCGTCGCCAGCGTGCTTGCCGGCGTCGTCACCAAGGGCACCGGTACGAAGGCGGCGATCGGTCGGCCCGCGGCCGGCAAGACCGGGACGAACGACGACTTCACCAGCGCCTGGTTCATCGGCTTCACCCCGCAGATGTCCTCCGCGGTGGCGGTCGGCGACCCTCGGGGCAACTCCGTCCAGAACGCGCTGGTGAACGTCCAGGCGGACGGACAGACGTGGCTGCACGTGTTTGGCGGCGACCTGCCGGCGATCATCTTCAGCCGCACGCTGAAGCCGGCGCTGCAGGGCGTACCGGTCGAGCAGCTGCCGAAGGCGGACCCGAAGACCGCGCAGGGCACGAAGAGCGGCCTGCAGAACCCGGACAAGGTGCCGGCGCCCACCGTCACCCCCGGCCCCGGGATCATTCTCGGCCCAGACGGCCAGCCGCTCCCCGGCCAGCCCACGATCACCCCCCAGCTCCCTGGTCAGCCCAGCGACGGCCAGCCCAACCCCTTCGAACAGGGCCAGGGCGACAACGGTCAGGGGACGGGCGGCCAGTGACCCCGTCGCCCAGGCGTGGGCGTCCCACACCCTGACCCGGACTCGTGGGGGGCCCGCCGGCCACCGCGGGGGCCCCGGGGGGGGCCCACCACCCGCCCCCCCGCGGGCGCGCCCCCCCCCGCCCCGGCGGCCCCCGACGATTCGCTCCACACTCCGGGCACAGTCAAGATCTAAGTAGTGTCAGCCGAGTGGGCCCGTCAGCGGACGCGGTCGAGGTCGTGGATGGCGGGTTCGAGGCTCGGGTCGATGCCGATCAGCATCGCCAGGTAGACCGAGGCATAGTCGAGCAGGCCGACCAGGGACGCCAGCCGCTCCACGGGATGGGAACCCGCCGCCGAGAGCTCCGTGACGCCGACGCCGCGCTCCGCGGCGACCCTGACCCCCGCATCGGCACGCCGGCTCACGTCCGGGTGCTCGCTGCCCGGGTCGCGCAGCAGGATCAGCCGCAGCCGGGTGGTGAGCTGGTCGTCGACCCGGTCGCGGAAGAAGTCGTCGAGGCCGTCGTCGTCACTGCTGGCGGCGGCGGCCGCGCGCGCGCCGAACACGCCGTCGAAGGCGGCGATCTGATAGATCGCCGGGTGCGGCAGACCGCCGTGCAGCACCGGGTACTTGGCGGTGACGGCGAGCTGGGTCGCCGCGCGGCTGGCCGCCGCGGCCGTGGCCGGCGACGTGCCCCAGATCATCGGCAGCGTGCCGGCGAGCTCCAGGGCGAGCAGCTTCGCCGGGTTGACGAACGACTCGCTGGACGGGCGGCTGCGAGTGGCGATCTCCTCCAGCCGCGCCGCCGCCGCCTCGGCACCCACGGCCGCGTTCCGGCAGACTCCGAGGGCCGCGCCGGCCACGAGCAGCGGGGTGGCCAACGCCCACAGGCTCGCTCGTTCCGGCCTGGCACCGTCGATCGCGACGAAAGGAGCCCTCGCCCGCTGGGCGAGGTAGTGCAGCGGTGTATCGGCCGGGCCGACGGCCAGGATCCGGCAGCCGCGCCGGTCGGCCTCCTCGACGGCGTTCAGCGTCAGCGGTGACCGGCCCGAACCGGAGATCGCGAGCACCACGTCGGCGACACCGACCCAGCCGGGCAGCCCGTGGTCGTGGTGGCCGATCACCGGGACCGGGCTGGTCGCTCCGGCCGCGGCGGCGAGCACGTCGGACGCGCCGGCCGCCGCGCCCGTGCCGACGACCAGCACGGCCCGCGGGCGCCCGTCGGCGCCCAGCCGGCCGGCGCCCGCCTCCTCGGCGAGGCGCCAGGTCTCACGGATCTGGCGGCCACCGGTCGCCAGCGCCCGCAGCAGCCCGCCGGGGTCGGCGGCGGCCAGTCGTTCCGGTTCGTCCAGGACGTGCTCGTCGACGTACACGTTGGTCGTCAACCGCTCTCGCGTCCCCAGCAATCCGGGGACCTCTCCGAGCCGGCGAACCCGGCCTCGCCGGGCATGTCAGGACGAGGCTGGCGCGGCGGGTTCCGGGAAGGGCGTCGCCTCGTCGAGCAGCATCACCGGAATGTCGTCACGCACCGGGAATGCAAGGTTGCAGGCGGTGCAGACGAGCACCGGGGCACCAGCCAGGGTGTCCTGGCGCAGCGGCGCGTGCTGCGGGCACGGGCACGCGAGAATCTCCAACAGCAGCGGATCGAGGCTCATCTTGGCAACTAGTCCCTTCCACCACGGATGCTGGCCAGGACCTCGTCCCGGAGCCGGCTCATGGTGTCATCATCCTCCGCCTCCACGTTGAGGCGCAGCAGCGGTTCGGTGTTGGACGGCCGCAGGTTGAACCAGGAGCCGTCCGCGAACGACATGGTCAGCCCGTCCAGGCGGTCGATGTCGGCCGCCTTGTCCGCGTAGGCGGCCTCGATCGCCGTCATCGACGCCTTCGCGTCGGCGACCTCGGAGTTGATCTCACCGGACGCGGCGTAGCGGGCGTAGCCGTCCAGCAGCGCCGACAGCGGCCGGTCCTGGCCGCCAAGCGCGGCGAGCACGTGCATCGCGGCGAGCATGCCCGAGTCGGCCCGCCAGAAGTCGCGGAAGTAGAAGTGCCCGGAGTGCTCGCCACCGAAGACGGCGCCGGTCCTGGCCATCTCGGCCTTGATGAACGAGTGCCCGACGCGGGTGCGCACCGGAGTACCGCCGAGCCTGATGACCAGCTCGGGGACGGCCTGGCTGACGATCACGTTGTAGATGATCGTGCCGCCCGGATCGCGGGCGAGTTCCCGCTCCGCGACCAGGCCGGTGATCGTCGACGGGGACACCAGCTCGCCGCGCTCGTCGACGACGAAGCAGCGGTCGGCGTCGCCGTCGAAGGCGAGACCGATGTCGGCACCGCTCTCCCGGACGGCGGCCTGCAGGTCGCGCAGGTTCTCCGGCTCGATCGGGTTCGCCTCGTGGTTCGGGAAGCTGCCGTCCAGCTCGAAGTACAGCGGGACCAGCTCGACGGGCAGGCCGGCGAAGGCGGCCGGGACGGTGAACCCACCCATGCCGTTGCCCGCGTCCACGGCGACCTTCAACGGTCGGATGCCGGACAGGTCGACGAGGGCGCGCAGGTGGGCGACGTAGGCGTCGCGCAGGTCGACCTCGCGCACCGCGCCCCTGCGCCCGGCGGGCTCGGGGACGCCGTTCGCGACCATGTCGCGGATCTCGGCGAGGCCGGTCTCCTGGCCGATGGGCGCGGCGCCCGCGCGGCACATCTTGATGCCGTTGTACTTGGCCGGGTTGTGCGACGCCGTGAACATCGCGCCGGGGATGTTCAGCGAGCCGGCGGCGAAGTAGAGCAGATCCGTCGAGCCGAGGCCGGCGAGCACGACGTCGGCGCCCTGGCTGGTCGCGCCGTCGGCGAACGCGCCGGACAACGGAACGGACGAGTCCCGCATGTCGTGGGCTATGACGATCTCGGTGGCGCCGGTCAGCCGGACGAACGCCGCGCCGGTAGCGCGCGCGATGTCAGCGTCGAACTCGGACGGCACGACTCCGCGCACGTCATACGCCTTGAAGATCCGGGCGAGGTCAAGCCCCATTGCCCTCCACCTTCCGCACCCCGTCTCGCGGTCGGCGCTCTCCGCCGCGGCTGGCTGTCTCTGTATGCGCGCTGTACGCGCTGCTGGTGCCCGGGCGGTCCCCGGCAACGCGACCGACCCTATCGGGCAGGTCCGGCCACTCCGCCAGGCACCCACGGACGGCCAGCCAGAACGCCCGGCCGCGCCGGGCACGCCAGCCGCCGCGCCGCCCTTCAGTGCTTCTGGGGACGGGGGCCTCCGGAGGTGCGAAGGAGGAGCATTTTCGCACCTCCTTTGGCCCTCTAGGAGGTGCGTACGGCTCGCAGATGACCGCGGCGGCCCCCGCCGGGGTCATCCCGCGGAGGCTCCTCGGTCCCGGCCTGCACCGGGCCGTGGCCGGGCACTGGGCCATACCCGGGAACCGGGCCATAGCCCGGTGCCTCACCAGGCAGCGTCCCGGGCCTGGCGACCTCGCGGACGACGTCCGCGAGTGCTTCCAGGTCGTCGGTGGCCGGGTTCCGCGGGGGTTCCGGATCGAGGCGCACGACCGCCCAGCCCCGCGGCACGGTCAGCCGGTCGGCGTGCGGGCCGCACAGGTCGTACGAGTGAGGTTCCACGTACGGCGACAGCGGCCCGAGCACCGCGGTGGACTCCGCGTAAGCGTAGGTGAGCGTGGCAACCGCGACCGCGGAACAGGCCGAGCGGGAGCAACGCCGGGGCTTCACGTTCCGGACGGTAGACCCCGGAACGGGCGGCGGCCACAACCGCCCGCCGTGTCGCGCCCGAGACGGGGCGACTGTGACTTAACCTGACCCGATCCATCACTTTCCGTTGCCCAACAGCGGCATCCAGCAATAGCACAAGGTATTTAACCGATCACCCGGAGTCCCCGACCCCCTCGCGGTCACGCCGACGCGCCCACCTCACCCACATGCACCAGGAGAACGCCCAAAGACCGACAGCCGGGCGCGCGGCGTTACGCTGGGCCGGTGGTGGAC
The DNA here is from genome assembly GCF_032027725.1 of Pseudofrankia coriaricola. Lineage (NCBI taxonomy): Bacteria > Bacillati > Actinomycetota > Actinomycetes > Frankiales > Frankiaceae > Pseudofrankia > Pseudofrankia coriaricola. The sequence continues at coordinate 39,021 of NZ_JASNFO010000004.1, forward strand.
GAAGCGCCGGCGCCCGAGCCGCTGCCCGCCGTGCGCTTTCCGACGCCCATGCGGCGGGCGATCCCCGCACGCCGCCGGCGGGACCGGCGTGGCCGCGGCATGCGCGGGACCCTGTTCCCACCGGACGTGCCGGCGTACTCGACCCGCGGCGAGCGGTTCGACGACCTCGTGCTCGACGCGGTCGAGCACCTCGACCTCCGCTGGTCCGACCAGCTCGCCGGGGTGGAGTTCGCGGTCGAGGACGTGCCTCCCGTGGGCGTCTCCGACGACGTCGTCCCGCTGGCCCTCTACCAGCCAGGCACCGGCCGCGGCCGGTCCGCGACGCCTCGGCGCATCGTGGTCTACCGCCGCCCTCTGGAGGCCCGCGCCGTCGACACCGAGGATCTCGCCGAGCTTGTCCTCGACGCGATCATCCACGAGGTGGCCGACATGCTCGGCGTCGACCCGGCCGTCATCGACCCCGAGGGCCACGGCTGGGGCGAAGAAGAGTGATGACAGACGCCCACGCCCAAGGCGCCGTCGTGGCGGGTGCTCACGTCCCCGCGTCACCCGAGCCCAAGGCCGCGAGCGACCCCGCCGGCGCCGGCCTGGCCTCCGGGCACGCGGCGGGCGACGTCGTGGCGGTGGCGCGCCTGCTGCCGGTGTACGGGCACGTGCAGCACTATGCGTGGGGCTCGCCAGACGCGATCTACGACCTGCTCGGCGAGGCGCCCGCGGGGCAGCCGGCCGCCGAGCTGTGGCTCGGCACCCATCCGGTCGCCCCGGCGGAGGTCGACGACGCCGGCCGCCGCCGCCCGGCCGCCGAGCTGATCGGCGCGCTGCCGTTCCTGCTCAAGGTGCTGGCCGCCGAGAAGGCACTCTCCCTCCAGGTCCACCCGGACCGGGGGCAGGCCCGCGCCGGCTTCGACGCGGAGGAGCGGGCCGGCGTCCCGCTGGACGCGCCGCGGCGCCGCTACCGCGACCCCAACCACAAGCCCGAGCTGATCGTCGCGCTCACCCCGTTCCGGGCACTGGCCGGGATCCGCGAGCCGGCGCGGACGCTCGCCGTCGTCAGGGCGTTCGGCGTCGCGGAGCTCTCGGCCGCGTTCCGGCCGCTCGACGCCGACCCTGCCCGCGGCGCGGCCGCCGTCCTGCGCACGCTGCTGACCCTGCCCCGCGAGCGCGGCCGGGCGCTCGCCAGCGAGCTCACCCGCGCGGCGTCAACCGTGGCGGCCCGCGGCGACGATGACGGGGACGTCGCTCGGGCTGCGGACCTGGTCGGCCGGCTCGCCGCCGCGCATCCCGGAGACGTCGGCATCGCCGCGGCGCTGCTGCTCAACGACGTCACCCTCAAACCGGGTGAGGCGCTGTTCCAGCCGGCGAGGCTACTGCACGCCTATGTCCACGGCGTCGGCATCGAGATCATGGCGACGTCCGACAACGTGCTGCGCGGCGGCCTGACCCCCAAGCACATCGACGTCGACGAGCTGCTGCGCCTGCTCGACCCGACGCCCTCGGACGCCCCCGTCCTCACCGCGAAGATCCTGCGTGCCGGTGGGGGCGGGCTGGTGCGCTACTGGCCGGTGCCCGTCGACGACTTCGTGCTCGCCGAGGCCATCTGCGCCGGCGGCGAGGTCACGCTGAACCGCCCGACGGTACTGCTCGCCGTCGACGGCACCGTGGACGTCCACACCACCGGCGACACCGCGGCCGGATCCCCGGCCGAGCCCCCGGCGGAGGCCGGACGGGCGGGAGGCGGGACTGGTGGCGACGGCCCGGCCGCCGCCGGCACGTCGATCCGCCTGGCCCGCGGGCAGGCGGCGGTGCTCACCGCGCCGGTCACGGTCACGCTGCGCGGCACCGGCCGTGTCTTCGCCGCCCGCCCCGGCACCCGGCCAGCCCCCCGGCCGGCCTAACGCCTCGCTCGGGCTACATCCCACCGGCGGTGGGCCGCCGCCGGCGCGCCGGGCGCCTACCGCGCGGCCGACGGGTCCGCGACCAGGACGGCGGGGCCGACGGGATCCGCGGGGATGAGCGGCAGCACGGAGCTGACGGTGCGCAGGCGCGGGCCGTCGGCGCTGGGCTGGCCGTCCGCGGCGTCCCCGCCAGACGGCGGGCCGGCCGGTTTCCCGAGCAGCTCGGTCACGCCCACGGGGCCGCCGGAGACGGAAAGGGTGCCGCCGGAGTAGCCGGCCGGAAGCGCGACGGCGACAGCGCCTCCGCCGGGAACCATCACCGCGTGGCCGTCGAGCCGCGCCGTCGCCGGGCCGGCGGGCGCCGCGAGCAGCAGCGCGCCGGCCGTGCCCGGCGGGATGGGCGGGACATCCAGATAGGGCACCAGCGAGTGGTCCGCAAGCGAGGAGCGGGCGGTGGCGGACGCCGCGACGCCGGGTGCCTGCCCATCCGCGGGCACCGGGGTGCCGGCGACCCAGACCCCACCGTCCGCACCCGCACCCGCGGCCGTGCCGTCGGCCGCGCGGCCGCCGTCCGGAGCGCCGGACGGCAGCCGCAGTCCGGCGACGACCGGGGCCGGGCCCGCCGTCTCGACCAGCACACCGACGGACTCACCGCGGGGCAGCGTCAGCGGGATCGACGTCGCCTCGCCTCCGGGCACCGCCACGGCGTCGAGGCCGGCCGGACTGGTGGGCCTGCCGCTGGCCGTCACCAGGCGGACGCGGACCCGTGCGTCCGTCGCGGGAGCCGCGACGACCAGCTCGGCGGCGGCCCCACCGGCTCCCGGCGGGGCCAGCACGGGGCCGACCAGCACCGCGCGCGCCGGCGCGGCCGTGCCGGGGACCGGGGCGAGATCCCAGGCCCCGCCGTCGCTCGGCCGGTCGACCAGCCAGGACGACACCCGCCCGGCCCTGACCTCGACGCCGACCACGGCCGCCGCCGCCTCGGGCGCGACGGCCGCGAGGCGCTGGCCCGTGGTCTCACCGGGAGGCACCACTACCTCGGTGACGGTCGGCGCCCTGCCGGGCGCGAGGGCATGGACGGCGAGCCGGGCCGGCGCCGAGCCCAGATTCGCCAGGAAGAGAAACGGGTCGTGACCGGCCCCTGTCGCCGGGCCGGCGAACCAGGCCCAGCCGGCGGACGGCCCGCACAGGTCCCGCACCGGCCCCGCCGGGCCGCCAGGCGCCGTCACCGTCGCCGACAGGTTCGCCACGGTGCTGCCCCGCAGCGCCACCGGCCGGCCGGAGGAGACCTCCAGCCGCATCAGCCCGGCCTGGTCGGCCGCTGACAGCCCGGCGAGCGCCGCGAGGCCGGGCGGAGGCTGCGGCGCTGGCGCCGCGGCGAGCCTGGCGAGCCCGGCCTGCTCCCCGGGCGGCAGTGCCGCGAGCGCCGCCAGCGCCTTCGCGTCAGCCTCCGACTTCAGGGCGGACAGCGCCTGGCGGGTGTCCGGCGCCAGGCTGGCGAGCCCGGAGAGGTCCGACGGAGCGGGGCGCGGGGCCGCGACGGGCGGCGGCTGGGCGCCGGGCACCTCCAGGTGGCCTCGGCGTGCGTCGCCGCGCAGCACCGCCGTCGCCGGCGGGTGCCACGCGGACGGCCCGTCCGTGCCCGCGGCGCCGCTCCCCGCCGCCTCCTCCCCCGCCGCCTGGTCGGGCGAGCCGCCGTCCTCGCTGCCTGGGGCGGCGCCGCCCCCGTCGCCCGCGACGAGGGCCGCGGCGACCTGGCCGCGGGTGTCGGAACGGGCGATGTCGATCCGGGTCGGCGCCCGGCCCGCCGAGCCGAGGTCAGGGCAGACCAGGGCGCGGCTGCTCGGCGGGGCGCCCACCCGGTAGGCGGTCTCGGCGGCGACCGGCTCCCCTGGTGGCGCCAGCATCGGCAGCTTGTCAGGCACCAGCACCGCCGCGGTCGCGATCACCGCCATCCCCGCCACCGAGGCCGTGACCGCCGCGGGCACCGGCCCCCACCGGCGGCGGCGCGCCCTGTCGTCGCTCATCCGCCCGCCCACCAGACCGTGGCGCCGCCCCGGCGGCGCCGCCAGGCGCAGGCCCTGGTCGACAGGGCGGCCAGCGCCAGGGCGCCGACGATCGCCGCCTCGACGACGACGAGCGCGCGGTGCGGCGTGTGGTCGTAGCGCACCTGGACCTCGCCCGCCGGGCCCCCGGGCACCTCGAACGCCTGCGCCCAGCCCCAGGCGGCCACGGGTGTGAGCGGGCGGCCCGCCAGGGTCGCCCGCCAGCCGGGGTCCGCCGGCTCGGCCAGCACCAACAGCCGCCCGGCCGGTCCCGCGGGCAGCAGGCCGTCGGACGACGTCTCGAAGGATGACGCCGACGCACCCGTGCGCGCCTCGGGCCGGGAACGCGCGAGCGCCGCGCCGGGACCCATCACCACCCGCCCGACGGCCGCGGCGCGGACCGCCGCGACGCCGCCCGTCCCCGGGTGGCCGGATCGGCCGACGGGGCCGGAACGGGCGGCGACGGCGAGCCCAGGGGGCAGCAGCCGCGCCTCGGCGGCGGCGCCGAGGCCTGGCGCGAGCCGCCAGTAGTAGCCATCGAGCCTGGTCTGGTCGCGTTCGAGACCGTCGGAGGCGTCGAGCGCGCCGGCGAGCCGGCTGGTCGCGTCGGCCGGGACGTGGGCCGCGTCTCCGGGCCGGCCGCCGTCCGCCGGAACGAACACGGCTCCGGCTCCGAGAGCTGGGAGCGCTGAGGCGCCCCAGCCGCCGCCCACCGTCAGGTCCGCCACGGCGAAGGAGAGGAACTCGGCCGCGGGCCGGGACGAGCCGCCCGCCGCGTCGACGATCGTCGGGCCATGGCCACCGGTCAGCGTGTACGTCACGCCACCGGCCGACGGGCGCAGTACGAGGGTGCGGCCCGCTCCCGACTGGGCGGCGACCACGGCGTCGGCGGCGTCGCCGAGCGGGCCCTCGTCGGCCCAGCCGGCGGGATCGGGTGGGGTGCCGAGCGCGCCCGCGGCCCGCGCGAACAGCAGGGCCGGCGCGAGGATGACGAGGGCGGTGAGCGCCACCGCGCGGCTGCCCGCGAGCCGCCTGGCCGGCGCCGCGCCGCCGGCACCCGCGTTCGCTCGCCCGGTACGTGAGCCCAGCGATGCCGCCCAGGCGGCCCCGACGGCCCCCAGCAGCGCGGCGGCGGTGAGCGCGTCCTGGCCGGTGACCCAGCCGGCGGCGGCGACCAGCCAGCAGGCGCCGATCGCGGGCCGCGCGGCGCGGCCGCCGACGGACGCGGCCAGCACACAGGTGAGCACGAACGCGACGATCGCGTACCCGTCACCGCCGCGCGGCGACGGCTCGTCGACCAGAACGGACAGCAGGCCGGCCTTCCCGGCGCGCGCCCCCACCCACAGGGCGGGCAGCAGCGGCGCGCAGCCAGCCGCGACAACGATCGCGACGCGCCCGGCCCGTCGCCGACGAACGCGGCTCGCACCCGCGGCCGTCAGGCCCCGGCCGCCAGGGGCGCTGGGAGCGCCGGCGCCGGCGCCGTCGGCGGCGCCAGGGGCACGTGGGCGCGCGGCGAGCGCGCCCGCGACGAGTCCGACGGTGGCGACCAGCAACAGCCGTGGCGAGCAGGCGACGCCCACGATCAGCGCCGCGGCGAGCGCCCACACACGCGACCAGCCATCAGCCACCCCGTGGATACCCCGGATGCCAGGCCCCGCGGCGGCACCGGTGGACGCGGCGAACAGCCGGACGGCACCCCCGAGAATGAGCGGAGCCGTCATTGAGGCGCCCAGCGCCGCCAGGTTGCCGGCCAGCGCCGCCGTGGTCACCGGTGGCGCGAACGCGTAGCAGGCGGCCAGGCCGAGACGCGCCCACGGCGTCAGCGCGCCTATCGCTCGGGCCGCGCGATAGGCCGCGAGCCCGGCCAGCGCCGGAGCGGCGACGAGCAGGACACGCGCGGCGAGCTCGGGACGACCGCCCAGGGCCGACGACAGCGTGGCGAGCAGCGGGGTCCAAGAGGGTGCGGGTCCCGGCCCGCCGGGCAGCCCGCCGGCCGGGCCGACCCAGCCAGACCACACCGCCGCCCACAGATCGGCCGCGCCGGGTGGCAGTGGCGCGCCCCGGCCGCCGATCCGGCCCATCCCGGTGAGCGCCCAGCCCGCGGCCACGCCCAGCAGCACGAACAGGATCGCCGGCTGGCGGGGCACTCGGCCGGTCGCCGTCGGCCGCGGGTCCGCGCTGGCCGCGCGCGTCTCGGCCCCACCCGCTCTCCAATCCGCCGCGGCCGGCGCCACCGTGCCGCCCGCCCTCCCCGCCGCGTCCTTCGGGACGGCTCCGCCGGTGGTCGAGGTGACCTCGGCCGGAGCGATGGCATCGGCCGGCGGGTGGCCGGGGTGAGACAGCAGCCCGCGCAACGCGCGGGCGGGCACCTGGCGCGTCTGGCGGCAGCGCCCGGCCAGCCGCCACAGCCGCGCCGGGTCGGCGAGCACGCTCGCGAGCACGAGCGCCTCGGTCACCGCCGCGTGCCCCCGGCCGCGCGCGAGCGCGAGCGCGGCCCGGCCGGCGCCGGCGAGGACCAGGCCGGCCACGGCGGTGGGGATGCCCAGCGCGCCGGACTGCGCGAGCCGGACCCGCAGGGCGTCCGCCCGCTCGACGTGATCGGCCCGCCCACGGGCCGGTGCGCCGACGCGGAAGCCTTCGGGCTCGGCACCGGTGCCACGCGGCGCGGCGGGCACGGCGGGAAGGAGGCGGGCCGACGGGACCGCGACGACGCGCAGCCCGGCGCGCCAGGCGCGCCAGCACAGATCGAGGTCGTCGGCACGGCCGGCGAGCGGGTTCGGCCCGTCGAGCAGTCGCCAGGCGTCCGCACGGACCAGCGCGCCGGCCCGCTCGACGGCCAGCACGTCGCGGACCGCGAGCGCGTCGCCCGGCGCGGGTCGGCGCCGCCCCGCCCGGTCCACGGTCACGCCGACCGGGCCAAGCACCGCGGCCCCCGGGTCGAGCGCCGCGCAGGCGAGCAGGCGGTCGAGCGCGTCGGGCTCGGGTCGGGTGGACCCGTCGAGCAGCCAGACGAACCCGCCGTCTGGTGGTGCCGCACCGCCCTGGCGCAGCGCTCGATCGATCGCGCCGGCGGGCGAGGGACCGGCGACCGGGACAGGGACGACCCGGTCCACCGGGCGGACCTGGCCGGCGACCGCCGCGAGCGCGGCGGCCGGGACGGGTTCCTGGGACGGCCCGCCCTGCGCGGGAATGGCGACGCCGCGTCCTCTGGAGGAGGCGGGCAACGTCACGACCGCCACGACGACCGGCGATGTGCCCGGGCCTCCGGAAAGCTCCCCCAAGCCCTCCGAGCCGGCCCGGACACCTGCGCTTGTCATATCGCCCAAACCGGTCGACGGTTCCAAGCCACCCGTACGTGCGGTTCGGTGCGATGGCGACGAATCGCCCTCGCTGGCCGCGCCCGGCGGAGGTTCGGTTGAGCCCGTCTGGCCCACCGCGGTCTCCACCGGGCGCCCGCGGCCGCGCTATACGGCCCGGCGGCGCTGCTTGCGCCGTTCGCGCTCGGACATGCCGCCCCAGATGCCGAACCGCTCATCTTTGGCGAGTGCGTACTCCAGGCACTCGGCGCGGACCTCGCAGCCGGAGCAGATGCGCTTGGCCTCCCTCGTCGAGCCGCCCTTCTCCGGGAAGAACGCCTCCGGGTCGGTCTGGGCGCACAGCGCGCGTTCCTGCCACTCCATGACCTCACCGAGCAGGTCACCCAGCCCGATGTCGATCACCTCGGCGAGCGGCGGACGGCCGGCGTCGCCGGCGAACGGGTGATGGCCCTGGCCATCAACCGGCACCCCCGCCGCGACCAGCTCGTCGCCGCCGTCCTCGTCGTCCTCGATGTCGGCGTCGTCGTCCACGTCGTCCCCGTCGTCCACGTTCTCGTCGTCCGCGTCGAGGGCGTCGGCCGCCCCGGACGCGGCTCTGGGCACGGCGGCCTCGTCCGCGCGCTGGGGGGCGGCATGGGCGAGGCCAGCCGCGGCGGCGGGCTGAGGTACGCCGCCCGGCGCACGCGGGATGTCCAGGGGCTCGGGCGCGACCCGGCCGGTGCAGGCCGCCAGAGTAGCGGGCACGCGCAGCTCAGCGCGGGCGTGCGAGTCCGCGGGTGCCCTGGGCACCGGCGGGCGCGGCATGCCGGGGACGCTGGGCCGCTGCGCGAGCGGCGGCGTGGGCGGCCCGACCGCGACGTCGTGGCTACCCGCCAGGTGGTCGACGGGACGTGTGACATCGGCGAAGACCCGGCCGGGCGCGTGCTCGTCGGCGCGCGTCCGCAGGCCCACAGGCGGCGTCGCGCGGACACCCGCGTCGGTGTGTTCCATCAGGGACCCCTCCAGACCCGTCGCGGTGCGGTCGGTCACCCCCCGGGCGCCGGCGCGCAGGTAACTGGTGTCCACACCGACAGAATCGCCATTACCAAAACGGCCCCGTCGGCGGGGGGAATGACACGCCGGTAATTACACGTGCCGGAGTCGACTTGCGTCAACCCTACCGGCGCAACATCTTCTACAACCAGCGACCTGACCATAGCTCACAGTCACTGGGCGCCGTGACGGAGGGTCCCCTCATTGAGGCACCCCGTTACGCGCAGCAGTAGCGACCCACTCAGGATCGCCCGGCTATCGTCGAGCCGTAGTCCCCCACATACGCTGCGGAACCGGACCCCGCACACCAGGGGACAACAGGCGCGTACCCTCCCGGACCACCTTGCAACCACACGGCGCAGCCAGCAGCCAGTTACGGGATGTAGTGACTCCAGTGGGTCGCCGCGTGGGGGGTGGTCTCGGGACCTCGGCCTCAGAAGACGAGGGGGAGGGCGGTGCGGTGGGGCTCCGCCCTGGCCGTGTCCAAACGCTCCCGCGGGACCTCCCCATAGGTGGTGGTCCGCTGCCGCGCCGGGCGGCCGGCCAACGCCGCGACCTCCTCGAGCTCCTCGATGGAGCGCCGGGAGCCGTGCTGGGAGCCGGCCATCCGGCTGATCGTCTCCTCCATCAACGTGCCGCCGATGTCGTTGACGCCGCCGGCGAGCACGGCCCGGCAGCCCTCGGTGCCAAGCTTCACCCACGAGCACTGGATGTTGGAGATCGCGCCGTGCAGCAGGATCCTGGCCATCGCGTGCACGGCCCGGTTCTCCTGCGCGGTCGGCCCTGGCCGGGCGACACCGGCCAGGTAGATGGGCGCGCTGTGGTGGACGAACGGCAGCGCGACGAACTCGGTGAACCCGCCGGTGTCCTCCTGGATCGAGCGCAGCAGCCGCAGGTGCGCCACCCAGTGCGCCGGAGAGTCGACGTGGCCGTACATCATCGTCGCCGACGAGCGCAGCCCGACCCGGTGCGCTGTCGTCACCACCTCCACCCAGGCGGAGGTGGGCAGCTTGCCCTTGGTCAGCACCCAGCGGACCTCGTCGTCGAGGATCTCGGCCGCCGTACCGGGGATCGTGTCGAGGCCGGCCTCCTTGGCCGAGGTCAGCCAGTCGGCCACCGACAGGCCGGTCCTGCTGACGCCGTTCATCACCTCCATCGGCGAGAACGCGTGTAGGTGCATCCCCGGCGCGGCCCGCTTGATCTCGCGCGCGAGGTCGAAGTAGGCCGTCCCTGGCAGGTCGGGGTGGATGCCGCCCTGCACGCACACCTCGGTGGCGCCGATCTCCCAGGCCTCGGTGGCGCGCGTGCCGACCTCGGCGAACGACAGCGTGTAGGCGTCGGCGTCGTCGCGGCGCTGGGCGAACGCGCAGAACCGGCAGCCTGTGTAGCAGACGTTGGTGAAGTTGATGTTGCGGTTGATGACGTAGGTGACGTCGTCGCCGACGGTGTCGCGGCGCAGGTCGTCGGCGAGCGCGCACAGCGCGTCCAGCTCCGGCCCGGCCGCGCCGAACAGCGCCAGCGCCTCCGTGTCCGAGATCCCGGCCGGGTCGGCGGCGGCGTGCCGCAACGCCGCGAGCACCTCCCGGTCACCGCGCCGGGGTGTCGGAAGGGCCGGCCTTCCCAGACCGGCGGGAGCCCCCGCCTCGGCGGGCACCTCCGGCGACGCCGCGCCCCCGCCGTTCGCCGCGGCGGCGCGCGAGCCGGTGCCGATGACCCCGTCCGCGCCCGTGCCGGCGGCGCTGACCTGGGCGCGAAGCGTGGCCCAGTCGCCATAGACGCTGTCGAAGTCCGCCCGCCGGTCGGCTTCCCGGCCGGTGGTGTCGATCGTCGCGTGCAGGTCGGCCCGCCCGCTGCTGTCGGCGAAGCCGCCGTCCGGCTCCTGCCAGGGCAGGCCGACGGGCGCGGCTCCCGGCGCGAGCAGCCCGTCCGGCCCCGCGAGCGCCCCGACATGCGCGGTCAGCCGCGGGTCGAGCCAGGGCTCGGACTGGTACGGCGGGTACACGGTCAGCCTGGGGCGCAACTCGAAGCCGGCCGCCCCGGTGGCCGCACGCAGGACGTCGAGCGCCGGCCACGGGCGCTCGGGGTTGACGTGATCCGGGGTGACCGGCGAGACCCCGCCCCAGTCGTCGATGCCGGCGGAGATCAGCAGCGCGCACTCGTCCGCGTCGACCAGGTTCGGCGGGGCCTGCACCCGTGCGCCGGGGCCGAGCACCAGCCGGGTGACGGCCACCGCGGCGGCGAGCTCCTCGGCGCCCACGTCCGGGTCGCCGCGCATCGCGGTGTCGTCCTTGGCCCGGAAGTTCTGGACGATCACCTCCTGGATCGAGCCGTAGGCCCGGGAGACGCGGCGCAGCGCGAAGATCGTCTCGGCCCGCTCGGTCCTGTTCTCGCCGATGCCGAGCAGCAGGCCGGTGGTGAACGGGACGCCAAGGCGCCCGGCGTCCTCCAGCACGCGCAGCCGGACGTCCGGATCCTTGTCCGGCGAGCCGAAGTGCGGCCCACCCTGCTCGGTGAACAGCCGGCGGGCGGTCGTCTCGAGCATCATCCCCATCGACGGGGCGACCGGCTTGAGCCGGGCGAGCTCGGCCCAGCTGAGCACCCCCGGGTTCAGGTGCGGCAGCAGGCCGGTCTCCTCCAGCACCGCGACCGCGGCGGCCCGCAGGTAGGCCAGGGTGGAGTCGTAGCCCCGCTCGTCGAGCCACTCCTTGGCCGCCGGCCAGCGGTCCTCAGGCCGGTCGCCCAGCGTGAACAACGCCTCGGCGCAGCCGGCCGCCGCGCCGGCGCGCGCGATCTCGAGAACCTCCTCGATTTCCAGGTAGGCGGCGGGAAGCCGGTGCGGGACCGTCGCGAACGTGCAGTAGTGGCATCGGTCCCGGCAGAGCCGGGTGAGCGGGATGAACACCTTCGGTGAGTACGTGACCACTCCCGGGCGGCCGGCCGACGCGAGCCCGGCGTCGCGGACCCGGGCCGCGGAGGCGGCCAGATCACGCAGGTCGTCCCCCCGGGCCGCCAGCAGCACCGCCGCCTCCGTGACGTCCAGCGTCGCCCCGTCCCGCGCCCGGCGCAGCGCCCGGCGCAGCGCGGACGCGGACGGCGGTGGCTCCGGCGGGCCGGCGTGGAGGGCCGGCTGGCCGTCGGTACGGAGTGAGGAACCGGTGCTGGTCAATGCGTCCACCTGGTGATCGAACGGCCCGCCCGGGTCGGCCGCGCCCGGCACCGGCAGGTGGCCGGGCGGGCGCCGCCGGGGCGACGGGTGCGGTCAGGACTGTGCAACACATACCGTCGCCCGCGCCAGAGAACAGGACCGGACCACCCGGTACGCGAGCAACCCATGCTCACGCCCTTCAACCACCCCCTGCGCCCCGGCCATCCCCGGATCCAGGGCGGCGAAGCTGATCCGGGAAGATCCACGACCGGCGGCGCGGCGACGAGGAGCCGAGCCAGTCGAGCTAGCCGGGCGCGCGGCCGGCGCCGCGGGCTCTCGCGCCCGCGCCCGCGCCGCGGCGCAGGCCGTCGAGGGTGCCGAGCAGGAAGTTGGTCCGCCGTCTCGCGGCCACGGCGGCGCTGCGGGCCGCGGCGCGCCGGCCACTGGCGTCGGACAGGTCGCGGTGGATCTGTTCCTGGCGCTCCGCGGCCACCTGGGGGGCGCGGGCACCGGCCAGGGCGCGGTTCATGGATGCTGACAGGGAGTCGAGGCTCTTCGCGCCGCTGTTGGCGGCGCTGGAGGTGCTGGAGCTACTGGTCCTGGCGTGACGGCTCTCGGACATGGCAATCCCTTCAGCGAACCCGGCGTCGGCCCCACTGCCGCGAAGAGCCGTGATGCTGTTGCTCACCCACCGAGCCCGTGCCGGGCACCCGTCGGCCCGCCGCGGCGGATCGACGGAGCAGCCTGGATCGGTGGGGTCCCTGGCGGGCACTGGCCTGGATAGTTCCAGTGGAGATCGGTGGAGCCGCGCCGACATGACTGTTGGATTCAGCTCCACTCTCACAGGTCTCTCGGAGAAGAATCAAGAGGTTGTGACGGCAATGGCAAAGCTCTCCAACCGGCCCAATCCGGCCGAGCCGCCAGCCATCGCCCACGGCCAACCCCAGCGTCCACGTTTGTTCAGGCAGGCCCGGACAGACAGGCACGCGGCACTCCTCCATATACGGCCTCTGCCCAGGCCGCATGTCGTTACCCTGATCGGGTGCCACGAAACCGCCAGGAGGTCCCGCGCGAGGAACGGATAGATGCGCTCCTCGCCGTCGCTGAGGAACAGTTCCTCGCCCGTGGCTTCGCCGGAACATCCGTGGCGGAGATCGCGCGTGCCGCCGGCATCGAGCCGGGCTCCGTGTACTGGTACTTCCGCACGAAGGACCACGCGTTCGCGGCGGTGCTCAACCGGCTGCTCGACGGGGAGATCGACCGCGTCGGCGAGCTTCCGGGCGAGCCGGCCGACCGGCTGTTCGCCGCGCTGGACTCGGTCGAGCGCCGCCGCACCCTGCACCCGTGCGTCGCCGAGCGGGCACCGCACGCGCCGCCGGTGATGGAGTACCACGAGCGGCTGCACGAATGGCTGCACGGACTGGCGCTGGCCGCCGTCACCCATCTGGTGCCGGCGCCGGACCGGGAGACCGCCGCCGACGCCGTCGTCGCGACGATCGAGGGCGGCCTCGCCAACCCCGCGCCCACCCGCCCGACCAGCTCCCTCGTCCGCTACCTGCTCGCCGCACTCGCCGCCTAAGGCGGTCGGGCCGGGGTTCCTGCCGGATCGGCGGAGCTTGCGGACGGGGTCCCTGCCGGATCGGCGAAGCCGATCTGGCAGGTCGTGATCTGGGAGGTCCGGGACGCGCCGCCCCGCCATCGGACGCTGAGCGGCGTGCGGCGCTGGACGCGCGCCCTGCCTGTCGGACGCTGAGCGGCGTGCGGCGCTGGACGCGCGCCCTGCCTGTCGGACGCTGAGCGTCCTCCCCACGTGGTTCCGGGCCCTGGCATATGGCGGTGGCCCGGCTGATCTCGCTCGACGAGGTGGCCGGGTTGGCACTGCGCTGAGGCGCCGTCGCCAGCTGTGGTTAGGTAACGCGCGTTGCTCGCCAGGACGTGGCCGGGTTGGCACTGCGCTGAGGCGCCGTCGCCAGCTGTGGTCGGGTAACGCGCGTTACTCGCCAGGGCGTGGCCGGGTTGGCACTGCGCTGAGGCGCCGTCGCCAGCTGTGGTCGGGTAACGCGCGTTACTCGCCAGAACGACAGCGCCCGCGACCTTGGGTCGCGGGGCGCTGCTGGTGGTGATCAACGATGCAATCTAGGTCACGGACAGGTGCCGCCCATCGTCGGCGACGCCTACGGGGTGGTGGTGTCGCCACCGTTCATGACGAGCGGGCCGTTCTCGGTGACGTCGAGCGTGCCGCCGGAGGCGCCGGACTCGGGCGCGGTCGGCGAGTCCCAGGTGGCACCCTCCAGATCCGGGTTGGAGTACTTCTTCACGAACTCGAAGACGGCGTCCGAGGAGACCGTGCCGCAGCGCTGGGTGCGGTCCCAGGCGGTGAGCACGAAGTGCCGGTTGTCGGCGAAGTCCGACCGGGTCCACGGGACCGCGATGAACCGGCTGCCAGCGGCGGCCGCGACGTTCTTCAGCTGGGTGATCTGGTCGCTCGGCAGCTTGGAGTCGTACCAGCCGATCACGAAGCCGTGCTCCAGGTTGTGTACCGCCCGCTCGATGCGGATGCCCGAGTCCGGGTTGTAGAAGCGGATCGCGTCCGGCAACGGGTCGCCGTCGTGGTTGCCCGATGACGGCGGGGTCTGCTTGTAGTCGACGGTCTGGTCGGCGGTCACATGGGTCTGGCCCTGCTGGGCCTGGTTGAGCACGCCCGTGCAGTTGGCGGCCGTCGCCGCCGCTGTGGGCGCGGCGACGTAGCCAACCTTGTGGGTGGACGCCGCCTTGTGGTTGCTCGAGATCGTGATGATGAGGACCACGGCAAGCAGCACCACCGCGAGGGTGCCGGCCGTGCCGTAGATGAGGATGGCGCGCCGGCGTTCCTTGCGCTTCTGCTCGCGGCGCAGCGCCTCAAGGCGGGCGTTGCGCTCGGCGGTCTTCTTAGCCACGGTCGAATCCTACGAACTGTCAAATGTCAGCGGTGGAGGAGGAAGGTTCCAGCGTCGCGCGGCGGGCGGGGAGCCGCCCGCACGGCCGGGTGGCCGACGGCCACGGCGCCGAGCGGCGACCACCCCGCGGGCAGGTCCAGCACGCGGCGGACCACGTCGGGGCAGAACAGGGTGCTCGACACCCACGCCGAGCCGAGCCCCTCCGTGGCCAGCGCCACGAGGAAGTTCTGCACCCCGGCGCCACCGGCGACGGCGAACATCCGTTCCTCCGCCTCGGCCCGGCGAGCGTCCGGGTAGACGTGCGCGCCGTCGTCGGTGACCAGGGGCACCACCAGCACCGGGGCGGCGGCGAGCACGTCCCCGCGCCGCAGCCGCCGGGTGACGGCCCCCTCGTCGAAGCCGTCCCGCCGCAGGTCGTCGGCCCAGGCGGCCCGCATCTCGGCGAGCAGCTCGGCCCGCCGCTCGGTCACGACGACGAACCGCCACGGCGTGGTGTGGTGCGGCGCCGGGGCCGTCACGGCCGCCGCCACGGCCCGCTCGATCGCCGCCGGGTCGACCGGGGCATCCGTGAACGCCCGCACGGTGCGCCGCTCGGCCAGCGCCGCCCGCCGGGCCTCGAGGGTGCCAAGCCGGAACAGGTCCTCGGCCGGCGGGCGGACGACCGACCGCACGCCCCGCCCGTCGTCCGGCACGGCCGCGAAGCCGCGCACCAGCGCGACCGGGGTGCCGGTGAGCTTGCCCTTCACCAGCTCCGCCGCCGCGGCGAGCTGGTCGGCCTCGGCGACCTCGGTCATCCCGAGCTCGTTGCCGTAGCCGTCGACGTCGCCGATGTGGCTGCGCAGCGCCGCCATCCCGGCCAGCCCGATCGCCTGGTCGACCACGCCACGCCGCCAGGGCCGGCCGGCGGTGTCACTCACGACGACGGCCACCTCGGCGCCGAGGCGAGCGGCGAGGCCGGCGCGCAGCCGCCGCGCGCTCTCGTCGGCGTCGAGCGGCAGCAGGGCAAGGCTGTCCTTGGCGATGTTGGATGCGTCCACACCGGCCGCGGCCAGCACGAAGCCGTGGCTGGTCTCGACGATCCTGGTCGGCCCGCGGCTGGCGACGTCGCGGACAGTCTCGGCCTCGACGGCCGCGAGCCGGGCGGCCTCGCGGTCACCCGTCACCCGGACGATCCGCCCCTCCGCCTTGGACACGATCTTCGAGGTGACGACGAGCACGTCACCGTCGACGAGGACGATCCCGGCGGCGGCCGCGGCGGTGGCGATCGCCGCCGCGAGGTCGTCACCCGGGCGGATCTCGCCGATACCCGGCACCGGGATGATCCGCAGCTCGCCGCGCTCCGGGTTCACAGCGCCCGCGCGCGCGCTCCTGTGCTCAGACACCGGCCAGCTCCAGCGCGGCGCGCACGATCGCGACCGTCGCGTCCAGGTCGCTCATCAACAGCGGGTGCGCCGTCACCCGCACCCCCGGCACGGTCACGCCCGCGTCGACGGTGTCGACCAGCCAGCCGTCGAGCAGGCCGTCGGCCCGGGCGGGTGGGGCGCCCTCGCCGGCCCGGCGGGCTCCGTAGTGCCGGCCGACGGCCTCGGCGGACGTCTCGACGCCGATCGCGCGCAGGCAGGCGTCCGCCATCCCGCGCACGGGGCTTCCGCCGATGATGGGCGACACCCCGACGACCGGAGCCGCCGTCTCCCTCAACGCGTCCCGGATGCCGGGCACCGACAGGATCGAGCCGATCGAGACCACGGGGTTCGACGGCGGCAGCAGCACGACGTCCGCCTCGGCCAGCGCGTCGAGCACGCCGGGTGCCGGCTTCGCGTCCGCCGCCCCCACCGAGACGATCGCCTCGGCCGGCACCTCGGCGCGCAGCCGCAGCCACCACTCCTGGAAGTGGATGGCCCGCCGGCCCGCCTCGTCGGAGATGACGACGTGCGTCTCCACCCGGTCGTCGCTCATGGGAATCAGCCGGATGCCGGGCCGCCAGCGCTGGCAGAGCGCCGCGGTGACGTCGGAGAGCGAGAAGCCGGCGGCGAGCATCTGGGTGCGGACCAGGTGGGTGGCGAGGTCCCGGTCGCCGAGGCCGAACCAGGCGGGGCCGACGCCGTACTCGGCGAGCTCGGCCCGCACGGTGAAGGTCTCGTCCTCGCGCCCCCAGCCCCGTTCGGCGGAGATACCCCCGCCCAGGGTGTACATCACCGTGTCGAGATCGGGGCTGATGTTCAGTCGATGCAGGATGATGTCGTCGCCGGTGTTACCGACGACGGTCACATCCGCGTCCGCGAGCGCCGCCTGTACCCCGCGCAGGAACCGCGCGCCGCCGATGCCCCCAGCCAGAGCCGTCACCTTCACGTCTCGAAAGGCTAGTACCGGCCGACAACGGGAGCCGCCGCTGTACGCCGAGCCGTGTCGTCTCCAAGCGGACGATCATCGAATCGCGACCTGCCAGCACGAGCGGCGACGAGCCCGACCCCGCATGTGGTGCCTGTCCCGAGGCCGACTGGCGGGGCGGACCGCTGGCCGGTCGCCAGACGGACCCGACTCGTTACTATTCGCGCTATGAAGATCGGGCCCGAAACCCGGGCAGGGCGGCTTGCGCAGCGTTTCTCACTGCATCCGATGTTTCAGCGGTTCGGGCCGTCGATCGTGCCGCCGATCGACCGGGCGCTGCACAAGGTCAGCGGTGGACGGCTGATGATCGGGCAGATGATGCTGCCCATGGTGATGCTGGAGCACACCGGTGCCCGCACCGGCCAGCCGCGGCGCACGCCGCTGGCGACGATGCCCGACGGTGACGGCTACTGGCTGGTCGGCAGCAACTACGGCCGGTCGGGCCACCCGGCCTGGACGGCGAACCTGCAGGCCCATCCGGACGTCGCCGTGGTGCACAAGGCAAAGCGGCGCGAGCTGCGGGCCCGTCTTGTCGACGGTGCCGAGCGGGACGAGATCTGGCCCAGGCTGACGACCTTCTGGCCCGGCTACGCGGCCTACGCGAAGATCAACGAACCCGCGCTCGACGGCGGCCGCGTCCTGCGCGTCTTCCGCCTCGACCCCCGCTAGAGACGCCACACTGGCGAGCGCCAAGCGCGACCCCGCGCACACCGGTGACAGCGCCTCAGCGCGGCCGCGTCCTGCGCATCTTCCGGCTCGACCCCCGCTAGGGAGGTCTTCCGCCCGACCCTATTAGGGACGTCCCGCTGGCGACTTCCAAGCGCGGCCTTGCGCACACCAGTGACAGCGCATTAAGCGCAGTGCCAACCTAGCCACGTCCTCAGCCCGGCACCACGTCAGCCACGGCCATACGCCTGTACCCGGCACCACGCACAGAGGACGCTCAGCGTCCGACAGGCAGGGCGCGCGTCCAGCGCCGCCCGCCGCATGCCCTTAGCTCTGGTCGGAGCTGAAGCGGACGCAGCCGGACGGCAGGATGCTGCCGGGAAAGACCCGCACGCCGGCGCGCAACTCGTTGCCCGGCTCGATGCGGGCGCCGTCGCCGACGACGACATCATCCAGCACGACGCCGTCGCAGATCACCGCGTCCCGGCCAACCACCGAGTCGCGGACCACCGCGCCGCAGCCGACGGCCGCGCCGTCGAAGAGCACAGCGCCGTCCACGGTCGCCCCGCCGCCCACCGCGGCGCCCGCGCCGATAGTGGCGCCGCCGCACAGCTTCGCGTCGGCGGCGACGGTCGCCCCGTCCAGCACCAGCGCCTCGCCGACCGGCCCGGGCAGGGCGGAGGACGCGATCCGGCCCTGTACCAGGTCGCGGGAGCCGCGGACGAAGGCGGCCGGGGTACCCAGGTCCAGCCAGTAGGTGCTGTCCGGGTAGGCCACGATCGGCACGCCGGCCGCCAGCAGGCCGGGGAAGGTCTCCCGTTCGACCGACACTGGCCGTCCAGCCGGGATGTCGTCGATCACCGAGCGGCGGAACACGTAGCAGCCGGCGTTGATCAGATTGGTCGGCGGCTCGAGGGTCTTCTCCAGGAACTCCTTCACCCGGCCGTGCTCGTCGGTCGGCACGACGCCGAACGCGCGCGGGTCCTCGACCTCGGTGAGGTGCAGGGTGACCGCGGCGCCGCTGTCGGTGTGCCGGGCGATGAGCGCCTGGATGTCGAGCCCGGACAGGATGTCACCGTTGAAGATGACCACCGGGTCGTCCGGGCCGCAGCGCAGGAAGCCGGCGACGTTGCGGATCGCGCCCCCGGTGCCCAGCGGCTCGGTCTCGGTCACATATGCCAACTCGAGGCCGAGGGCCGACCCGTCGCCGAAGTACTCCTCGAAGACCTCGGCCTTGTACGACGTGGCGAGCACGACACGGTCGATCCCGGCGTCGCGCGCGCGGGCAAGCATGTGCGCGGTGACGGGCACCCCGGCGACCGGAAGCATCGGCTTGGGGGCAGACATCGTCAACGGCCGAAGCCGGGTGCCCTTGCCCCCCACCAGCATCACTGCGTCCATGGCCGCCAGTTTTCCAGACTCCGAGCAGGGAGATGAGGCCACCCGTCCAAGTGGACCCGATCGCCCTGAAAACGAAACCCCACAGCCGTACGCGGTTTACCACCCACAGTGCGAACCCGCGCTCCGGAACATCATCACCTGAAGACTCTCCCTGACCACGCTCGGACCACCAGACGGAGATCACCTGAACCCGGGCCCGCCCTGGAGAAGACCCGGTCAAGAGGAACTGACCAATCCATCAAGAAACCACGAAGGGCCCTCCACGCCACCCCACGGAGCGGGGCCCGACCCGGGTGTCAGCGCGGGCGGGTACCGGTAGCCAGCATTTCGGCGGACCGGGTGGCCCGGGCGCCGGCGCTGTCCTTGGCGAACGCCAGCGCGAGCGCGAGCCGAGCGCCCAGCCCCAGCGTGACCAGCACCCGCAGCGGCAGGTACGCCGGCCCTGAGTACTGGCGGCACAGGTAGCGCACCATGCTGCGGTGGTGGGCGACGACCATCCGGCGCGACGTGCGCGTCGTGGAGTGCCCGCCCAGGTGCTCGACGACCGCGCTGGGCACGTAGACGCTGCTCCAGTCGGCGAGCCCGAGCCGGCGGCCGAGGTCGACGTCCTCCATGAACATGAAGTACGACTCGTCGAAACCGGCGACCGCCTCGAACGCCTCCCGGCGCAGCAGCTGGACCGAGCCGGACAGCCAGCCGGTGGTCATCTCCTTCGGCGCGCCGCGTTCCCGCCGGTAGGAGGCCGTCCACGGGTTCGTCGGCCAGAACCAGCCGAACAGCGCGTGCCCGGCGCCGCGGCCGAGCGAGGGCAGGTCACGGGCGGAGGGATAGAGCGCGCCGTCCGGGTTGACGATGCCCGGGCCGAACGCGCCACCGCGCGGCCAGCGGGCGGCGGCGTCGACCAGCTCGTCCAACGAGCCTGGGATGAACGAGATGTCCGCGTTGGCGACGACGATCCAGTCCCCGCGGGCGCCGGCCGCGCCACGGTTGGCGGCGGCGCCGTAGCCGAGGTTGCGACCCGGCCGGACCAGCCGCGCCTCGGGCCGCCGGGCGGCCGCGGCGGTGGCCTCGTCCAGCTCGGGCGAGTTGTCGACGATGACGACCTCATAGCTACGCGCCGTCGCCTTGGCCAACGTGTCCAGGAAGGCGCCAATGACCTCACCGGACCGGTAGGTCACGACGACGACCCGGATCTCCGGCTCAGCACTCACCAACAGGCCCTCTTTTCTGGTTCGCTCCGTGCGGGCACGGCGCTACGGCCCCTTACTCGCTTCGCTCCCAAGGGACCTCCGCGCCGTGTCCTCCTCCGCTCACGTGCGCTACGGCGACCTCCGCTGCGGCCCAACCCACGTCGCTTCGCTCGTGGGCCGGGCCTCCGCGGAGGCACGCCTCCGCGCCAGCCCGGGTGCTCGCCGCTGTACATCACCAATCCACAAGCAGCCCGGTCCGGAGCCGACCCACCGGGGGCCAGGTCACGCCCTCCGGCCGCCACGATGGGGTCCCGGGTCCGCCCGGCTCTTAGGCGTCCGCGGCGGCGCGGGCGTAGCTGGCCAGGTGCGCGTCGGCGCAGGCCGCCCAGGTGAACTCGCGAGCGCGGGCGAGGCCGGCGGCGGCGAGCTGGGCGCGCCGGTCGGCGTCGTCGAGCAGCGCGCCGAGCTCACGGGCGATCGAGTCGACGTCGGGCTGGGTGTACGCGACCGCGTCGCCGCCGACCTCCGGCAGCGAGAGCCGGGGGGTGGTGAGCACCGGGGCGCCACAGGCCATCGCCTCCAGCACCGGCAGGCCGAACCCCTCGCCGTGCGAGGGGTAGGCGACCAGTTCCGAGCCGCCCAGGTACCCGGGCAGGTCGGAGAAGCGCAGGTAGCCGGGCCGCAGCACGCGCAGGTGGCTCGGCACGGCGGCGATGGCGGCGTCCACCTCGTCGTCCCAGCCGGAGCCGCCCGCGAGCACCAGGGCCGGCGGCTCGTCGCGCCAGTGCACCGCCTCGGCCCAGGCGCGGATGAGGTTCGGCACGTTCTTGCGCGGTTCGAGCATGCCCAGGAAGGCGACGTAGCGGCGGTCGCCGAGGCCGAGGCGCATGCGCACCCGGCGCTTGTCCTCGTCCGTCGGCGGATGGAAGGTCGCCGTGTCGACGCCGTGATAGGCGACGTCGGTCGTGGTCGGCTCGCCGTCGAGGACGCGGACCAGCTCGTCGCGGGTGGCCTTGGACGGCACGATGATCCGGTCGGCCTTGCGGACCGCGGTGCGCATGGCCGAGCGGAAGAACGTCCCCTTGACGGCGGTGTGCATCTCCGGCTCGGTGAAGAACGTGACGTCGTGGATCGTCACGCACACCGGCCGCTGCGCGCGCAGCGGCATCGTGTAGTGCGGCGAGTGGATCACGTCCGCGGCGACCTGCTCGGCTACCAGGGGGAGGCCGGTCTGTTCCCAGGCGAGCCGGGCCGGCCGGTGCGCGATGGCGGCGGGCCCGGACAGAACGGTGGCGTCTGGTGCCATCCGGCTGTATCTTTCTTCGTCCGACCGTTGGCACACCAGCGCCAGATCGGCGCCGGCCGCGCCAAGAGCCGCTACCAGCCCATCGACATAGCGCCCGACACCGCCACGGTCCGCTGGAACCGAGGTGGCGTCGACGAGCACCCGGGGTCCCACGGCGCTCCCTCCACCGAGACGTGCTGCCAGTCTCTCGTCTGTCCGAATCGGGTCAGATTTCTGGGGAGCGCGCAGCACCTTGTCACGCCCCGTCAGCCCACTTCTACCGCCGTCCGCTCCGCCCGCGCCGAGGGATGTCCCTCGAATGTTCGGACGGTGCATGCGACCGGGGCAACACTACGCCCGCCCGTCAGCGGCGACGGACATGGCCGGGGGAACCGCTGACTCGACGGTAGAGGGCCCAGCACGCCCGCGCTGCCTCAATCCAGTTAAAGTGCCGAGCCCGCTCGCGGCCGAAGTCCGACAGCCGCGCGCGCAGCGCGGAATCACCAGCGATCCGGATCACCGCGGCGGCGAGCGCCCGTGGGTCGTCGACCGGCACGACGACCCCCGCCGGGCCCGCGACCTCGACGAGCGCGGGCACGTCCGAGATGACGACCGGCACCCCGTGTGCCATCGCCTCCACGACGGGCAGGCCGAAGCCCTCGGACCGCGACGGCATGACCAGCGCGGTGGTGCGTGACAGCACCACCGCGAGGTCGGCGTCGTCGATCCGGCCGAGCGAGCGGAACCGCCCTACCGGCACTCCGAGCTTCTTCGCCTCCATGTCCGCGTCCAGCCCGCCCCAGCCCGACTGTCCGACATGCAACAGCGGCAGCCGGGCCGCGGGGCCGGTGAGCATCCCCAGGGCCGCAAGCGCCACTTCCAGGCCCTTGCGCGGCTCCAGGGTGGCCAACGTCAGCAGGTAGCCACCGGCCGGCAGGCCCAGGCGGCGCGCCCGCCCGTCGGCATCCGGGCCGAGGCGCAGAACCGCGTCGGCGGGGCCCTCGCCGATGACGTGCATCCGGCCGTCGGGCACCCGCAGGAAGGGGCGCAGATCCTCGGCGACGGCGAGGGTGGGAACGACGATCGCGTCGGCGGTATGGGCGGCGCGCTCGCCCATCTCCTGGTGCCAGCGGGCGCCGTGCGGCGTGAGTGTGCGGGGGTGGGTCCAGGGGACGGCGTCGTGGATCGTGACCACGAGCGCCGTGCCCTTCCGCCTCGGCGGTAGCAGCAGCGTCGGGGCGTGCACGACGTCGACACCGGTCGGCGCCGGACCGACGCCTCGCGCCCAGGCCGCCGCCAGCGCTCTGCGCCCCAGCGGGAGCCGCAACGGGCCGAGTACGCCGGGGATCGCCGCGTCGGCCGCCGGCGCCGCCTGCGCACCTGGGATCCGGCCGCCGGTAAGCCGGCCGAGGGCGGCGCCACCGAGGCGCGCGGGGAAGCCCGTCGGCCGGTGCTCGGGGCGCAGCGCGCACCAGCTGGTGACGCCGTCACCCGGGACGGCGGTGCGTGCCAGCGCGGCGGCGAGCTCGGCCGTGTAGCGGCCGGTGCCGCCCGGCACCGGCGCGAGCATCTGTTCGACCAGGAAACCCACCCGCACGGGTCCGGCCCCCTCTCAGTGCTTCTGGGACGGGGGCCTCCGGAGGTGCGAAGGAGGAGCATTTTCGCACCTCCTTTGGCCCTCTAGTGCTTCTGGGACGGGGGCCTCCGGAGGTGCGAAGGAGGAGCATTTTCGCACCTCCTTTGGCCCTCCAGTGCTTCTGGGACGGGGGCCTCCGGAGGTGCGAAGGAGGAGCATTTTCGCACCTCCTT
>NZ_JASNFO010000005.1:0-125807 GCF_032027725.1 Pseudofrankia coriaricola
GCGAGGATGCCGTTGCCGACGAGGTTGATGCTGGTCTCCATGCCGGCGACGAGGAGCAGCACGCAGATGCCGATGACCTCGGCGGCGCTGAGTTTGTCCCCGGCTTCTTCGACGGCGACGAGCCGGCTGAGCAGGTCGTTCTCGGGGTGGGCGCGGCGGCGCTCCATGAGGTCCATCAGGTATGCGACGACGCCTGCTCCGGCCTGGTCGCGGCGGGTGATCTCCTCGGTGGTCAGCAGCGGTTCCGGGTCGGTGCCGCGGGCGATTGCCAGCTCCCAGGCTCGCAGCTGGTCGGCGTCCTGTTCGGGTACGCCGAGCAGCCGCTGGCCCACCATCGCGAGTGCGAGCGGCGCGGAGAGGTCCCGGACCACGTCGAGCCCGCCGGCCTCGACGGCCCGGTCCACGAGGGTGTCGACCAGCCGGGTGATCATGGGGGTGAGGTCGGCGACCATCCGGGCGCTGAAGGCCTTGTTGACCAGGCCGCGCAGGCGTCGGTGGTCCGGGGGGTCCATCCGGATGAACGAGCCCGGCAGGCTCGCTTCCTGGTCCCAGAACGGGCTGAGCCGGTCGGCGTTGCCGTGCCCCCAGGTGGCGCTCTGCAGCACGGCGGCGCAGTCGGCGAACCTGGACAGCACCGTCACCTCGGTGTCGCCGAGGCGGATGTCGGTCAGGCTGGGGGCCTCGCGCAGCCGGCGGTAGCCCGGGTAGGGGTCGAGGCGGTGGGCGGTGGTGAACAGGTCGACCGCGTCGGGGACGACGTTCTCGATCTGGGCTGAGGTCATGGGTCCCGCTCCTTCGTGGTGCCGACCCGGGCTGTTACCTCGGGTGCGCATTGCGAGAAGCACCGCCGTCCGGCAGCCGTTATGGTCTGGTTGCGGTCCGTGCGGTGCTCGGGGCCGGACGCGTCGAAGACGAAGCCCGCCACGGCGTCGTCCGCGCCGCCGGAGGTGGACTGGGCCGGCTCGGTGGGCGCGGGGTTGAAGACGGTACGCGGCATGGCCGAAGTCACGTATCCACCCGGAGCTGGTCGTTGCCGGCGGCGGTCGGCCCGGGGATACGGCCGGCGGATTCTGGCCGCTTCCCCTCAGCCCGGTGGCGAGCTTTTCACGACGGCCTGCCCGAGTATGTCGCGAAAGCGACTAACATCGGTGTCGGCCGGAGTGGCGATCGGACATCGGTATCGCGCGATGGGTGGTGCTGATCGTGCTTGTCGGTGAGCGGGGACCGGTCTAGAAAAGCAGTGGAATGCTCTTTGGACCCAGGCAGAGAGAAACCGGGTCACCCACCGCGGACACCATCGAGAAGTAAACATTCACATGGTTTCGTGATCTTGCTGTGAGTGGTTGGCGTTCGAGCCGGGTGTCGATGTTGTTCGGTGTTCGGGGTGTCGCGCGTGGTGGCGCGGGTCGGGTTGTGGTGATCTGGCCGGGTGGCGCCGGAGGAGATGTCGCGTGAGGAGCTGCTGGCCGTGGTGGCCGCGCAGAGCGCGACCGTGGCGGCGCAGGCGGAGCTGATCGAGGAGCTGCGTGGGCAGGTCGTGCGGCTGACGGCTGAGGTCGACCGGTTGCGGCGGGCGTCGTCGCGGAACTCGGGAACTCGTCGTTGCCGCTGTCGTCGGACGGGGTGCTGCCGGGCCGGGAGGTGCCGAACCGGGCGGATCGCCGCGCCGCCGGCGGGGGAGAGGAAGCGCGGCAAGCAGCCGGGACAGGACGGGCGGACGCTGGCCTGGGCGGAGCGTCCGGACCGGGTCGAGCGGCATCTGCCGGCGGGGGCGTGCGGGTGTGGGTCGGGCCGCTGGCCGGGTCGAGCGGCGCGGTCCGCTTCACCGTCACGCCCTGGGAGCCGCTGGTCGAACTCCGCGCCGCCGTGGACAAGGTCACCGCTGCGTGCGGCCTTCCCGCCGTCGAGCAGCGTTTCCGTCCGCACGTCGGCATCGCCTACTGCAACCGCGACCTGCCCGCAGAGCCGATCATCCGCCGGGTCGCGAAAGGAGCGCATCCCTGGCCGGCCGGCTCGACTCGCGCACCACCAGCAGGTACTCGCCGCGTCGCTGCCCGCGCTCTCTGAAATGGCCCGGCCCGCTGCCCAACCATCCAACAGGCCGACAGCACCGCTTCCCGCTACCCAGTAGGAGAACCACGCCATGACCCCCCTGCACGCCTTCCCCCTGGAGCCCGCCCCGATCCATGTGTCCGACGAGGTCCTCGATGACCTGCGCGCCCGTCTCACGCTGACCCGTCCGCCGCTGGACGAGGGGAACGGGGACTGGTCCTACGGCGTCCCGGACAGCTATCTGCGTGAGCTGGTCGCCTACTGGCGGGACGGCTACGACTGGCGCAAGGCCGAGGCCGCCATCAACGCCTACGAGCACTACCAGGTGAGCGTCGCCGGTGTCCCGGTGCACTTCCTGCGCAGGCCCGGCCACGGCCCCCGCCCGATCCCGTTGATCCTCACCCACGGCTGGCCGTGGACGTTCTGGCACTGGTCGAAGGTGATCGACCCGCTCGCCGACCCGGCCGCGTTCGGCGGTGACCCCGCCGACGCGTTCGACGTCATCGTGCCCTCCCTGCCCGGCTTCGGTTTCCCCGGCCCGCTCACCGACTTTTCCGACGTCAACTTCTGGAAGGTCTCCGACCTCTGGCACACCCTGATGACCGAGACCCTGGGATACGAGAAGTACGCCGCCGGGGGCTGCGACATCGGCGGGATCGTCTCCAGCCAGCTCGGCCACAAGTACGCCGACGAGCTGTACGGCATCCACATCGGCTCCGGGCTGCCGCTCGACTTCTTCACCGGCCCCCGCGCCTGGGACTTCGCCCGGAATCGGCCCCTCACTGACGACCAGCCCGCCGACGTCCGCGCCCGGGTCATCGAGCTGGACCACCGCTCAGCGTCCCACCTCGCCGTGCACATGCTCGACGGCGCCACCCTGGCCCACGGGCTGAGCGACTCACCCGCCGGACTGCTCGCCTGGCTGCTGGAGCGCTGGAACGCCTGGAGCGACAACGGCGGCGACGTCGAGTCCGTCTTCAGCAAGGACGACCTGCTCACCCACGCCACGATCTACTGGGTGAACAACTCCATCGCGACGTCGATGCGGTACTACGCCAACGCCAACCGCTACCCCTGGGCCCCCGCCCACGACCGCACCCCGGTCGTGCAGGCCCCGGTCGGCCTCACCCTCGTCACCTACGAGAACCCGCCCGGCATCCACACCGCCGCCGAGCGCGTCCAGGCGTTCAAGACCGGCCCGCAGGCCGACTGGTTCAACCACGTCAACGTCAACGCCCACGACCACGGCGGCCACTTCATCCCCTGGGAGAACCCCGACGCCTGGGTGAGCGACCTGCGCCGCACCTTCCACGCCCGCAGGCCCTGAACGACGCTGGCCAACCTCGGTCACATCCGGCGTTCTGCCGCTGGCCACCAACCGCGATTCGCCAGCTCGGAGTGGGACTCCTGGACAACCCACCCTGCACCTGACCACGCCGACCGACATCACAACACCCCCAGGTTGGCCATCAGACCCGAACCGCCCCCCGACCGGACACGAATACGACAGCAACCATCGGAACCACCGTTAACGGGACAGTCCTCGGCCCGACGGGAACCGGGCGGACCAGTCGACCACCCCACCGTGGGCCCGGGACGCCCCGGATAATGCTCATGGACGCTCGAGGCGGACGCGCAGCGTGTCCAGGGTGCGGATCGCCACATTGGGACGGTAGACGGGAGGCTCGGCCAGCTCCACGGAGCGGGTGGCGGCGGCCAGCGCGGTGAGGGCGGCCTCGATCTGCACGCGGCCGACGAGGGCGCCGATGCAGAAGTGCACACCCAGGCTGAAGGCGAGGTGGCGGCGGGCCGGCAGCGGGCCGTGGTAGCGGGTGAGGTCGAGCCGGTCCGGGTCGGTGAACACCGCGGGGTCGCGGTTCGCCGAGGCGAGGATGACGACGATGCCGCTGCCGCGGGGAAAGAGCTGCCCTCCGACCGTCAGGTCCCGCAGCGCCACCCGGTGGGTGAACTGGACCGGCGGGTCGAACCGGATGAGCTCCTCGACGGCCGAGGCAGCAAGCTCTGGGCGGTGGCGCAGGAGATCGAGCTGGTCGGGATCGCGCGCGAGCGCGAGCACGGCGTTGCCGAGCATGCTCTCCGACGTGCCATAGCCACCGATGATCATCAGGGCGGCCAGCGCGCGCAGCTCGTGGCTGATGGGACCGTCGGGGCTGGCCGCGGCGGCGATCGCGCCGAGCAGGTCGTCGGTCGGCGCCCGCCGGCGCTGGTCGAGGAGGGCGCCCAAGGCGTCCTCCAGCACTCGCTCGCTCGTCGCACGGGCGGCGACGTCGGCTGGGGAGAGGAAGACGTCGGGGTCCACCCCGCGCGACATCGCGCGCAGCGGGCCGCGCAGCTCCTCGGCCAGTGACGTGGGTATGCCCAGCATCGTGGCGATGGTGTACAGCGGCAGCGGGTCGGCGAGCGCGGCCATTACCTCCGCCTCGCCCGCCCCGACCATGTCGGCGACCAGTCGCTCGGCGGTGGCCCGCACGCCGGCGCGCAGCCGCTCGACCGCGCGCGGCGTGTACCCCCGGCCGACGACGGCCCGCAGCCGGGTGTGGTCCGGCGGGTCGAGCACGAGGAACGAACCGGGGACGTCGGCCGCCGGGACGCCAGGCCGGAACGGGTTGATACCGGCGTCGTAGCCGTGTCCCCATGCCGGCTCGTGCAGCACCGCGGCGCACTCGTCGTAGCGCGGCGCGAGCCACACCGACGGAGCGAGCGGCTGCAGCGCCCCGCCCGCATGGATCCGGCGGTAGACCGGGTAGGGGTCGGCCCGGTGCTCCGGCGCGAAGGCCGCGAGCGGGTTCTCGGCCGCCGGGGCGCTCGTCATCCCAGCCACTCCTTCGATGGGTCGGGTCCAGCCATCCGGGTCGTCGGCGCCGCTCAGGAGAGGCGGACCGGAAGGCGGGCGAGGCCGCGCAGCACCAGGTTCGGCTTGTAGGTGGGCGCGTCCGCGCCGGGCTCGAAGTGGCGCACCCGGCGCGTGAGCGCGTCCAGCAGGATCTCCATCTCCAGGCGCGCCAGCGGCGCACCCAGGCAGTAGTGGATGCCCATGCTGAACGTCAGATGCTTGGGCGTGGTCGAGCCGCCGGCATACCGGGCCAGGTCGAGCTCGTCCGGCCGGTCGAACGCGCGCGGGTCCCGGTTGCCCGACCCGAACAGCAACACGATGGCCTCGCCTGGCTCGAAGACGCGACCGCCGAGGACCAGCTGGCGGCGGGCGACCCGGGTCGTCAGGTGCACCGGCGAGTCGTGGCGCAGCAGCTCCTCCACCGCCGGTGCGGCGAGCTCGGGGTGCCGGCGCAGCAGCTCCAGCTGGTCGGGGTGGCGCAGCAGGGCGAGCAGGCCGTTGCCGACGAGGTTGACCGTCGTCTCGTGGCCGGCGACGACCAGCGTGACGCAGGTGGCAAGCATCTCGTGCTCGGTGAGCACGTCACCCCGGTCGTGCACGGCGCCGAGGCCGCTGACCAGGTCGTTCGCGGGCTCGGCACGCCGCAGGGCGATCAGGTGGGCGAAGTAGTCCAGCAGCTCCAGCGCCGCGTCCGATCGGGCCTTCGCCTCGGCCTCGCTGAGCAGCAGGTCGGGGTCGAAGCCGCGGGCCAGCGCCGGCGCGCACCAGTGGATGCGGTGCTGGTCGGCCGGCGGGACGCCGAGCAGCTCGCAGATGACCGTCAGCGGCAGCGGGTAGGCCAGCGTCTCGACGGCGTCCACCTCGCCCCGGCCGAGCACCCCGTCGAGCAGCTCGTCGACGATCTCGGTGATCCGGGGCCGCAGGTCCAGCACCCGCCGCGCGGTGAACGCCTTGCTGACCAGGCCGCGCAGCCGGGTGTGGTCCGGCGGGTCCATCCACAGGAACGAGGCCGGCAGCTCGGTGTGCTCCACGTCCGGGTGGAAGATCTCCGCCTCGTCCGCGTGGCTCCAGGCCGGCTCGGACAGTGCGGCCGCGCAGTCGGCGTACCGGGTGACCAGATATGGGCCGAGCGCGCTGCGCACGAGCGGCGTCGCCTCCCGCACGGCCGCGTACCGCGGGTACGGGTCGGCGCGGTGCTCCGGGTTGAACGCGTCGAACTCCGGGACCGCGAGCTCTGGCACCACGAGCTCCGGCGTCGCGCCACTGCCGGGCACCGCGCCACTGCCGGGCACCGCGCCGCCGTCGCGCGTCGCGTCGGCGTGTTCCGCGCCGGCCGTGTCCGTGACCTGGCTGGCGAGCCCGCCGGTCATGACGGCGCTCCGGCGGTGGTGGAGCGGCAGGCGTCGACGAAGCGGACCAGCTCGTCGACCCGGTCGGTGCGGGCGTCGACCGCGTGGTTCACGATCCGGATCAGGTGCCCGTAGGCGTCGGTGTGGTCGTAGCGGGCGGTGTCGGCGATCCGCAGCGCCCAGCGCCAGTAGCCGCGGATCGTGTCGGCCAGCGGCATGCGGAACTGGGCGACGACCTCGCGGATCGGCTCGACCACCGCGTCGCCGTACAGCCGCAGGTACCGTTCCACCACGTCGGCGAGGAACGCGAAGTGCCGCGCCTCGTCCCTGGCGAGGTAGCCGAGCACGTCGGCGAGCACCGGGTCGCCGACGACCGCGCGCAGCTGCTGGTAGTAGATCTGGGTCGCCTTCTCCTGGACCAGCGCGTAGGCGAGCAGCGAGACGGCGTGGTCGTGCGGCAGCTCGAAGGGCTTGCGCCCCTCCACCGCGAGCTCCCGGCGCAGGCTCGCCGGGTCGGCGAGGCCGGAGGCGACCTGGTAGCGGAACAGCGCCCGCGCGTGCGTGTCCTCCTCGAACCCCCACCGGATCGTGAAGTGGTACAGCTCCCGGTTGTGGATGAACGTCTCGAGGTCGACGTCCTCGTCGAGCGGGAAGGCCCGCTCGTAGACGCCGATGTAGCCGGGCAGGTGGTCCTCGATCAGCGTGATGAACTGGACCGCCGAGGCCTGCCCGTCGGTCAGCCGGCCCGCGTCGGCCACCTCCCAGGCGATCGAGGACTCCACGTCCCAGCGCCGGGCGGACGGCGCGGCCCGGTGAAACGCCTCGGCCACGTCGGCGATGTCCGCCGCCGGCAGCAGCGGCCCGAGCGCCGGCCGAACCGGCCCGGAGCCGGGACCGGTGCCGGTGCTCGCGTTGACGGCCCGCACGTCGTGGGCTGACCGGCCGGGGGTCGACAGCCTCGCGGACGTGGTGTTGGTGGCGGTCGGATCGGTGGTGGACTGGCCGGTCGTCAGCGGGTCGGCCGTGGGTCCGGGAACGGGCATCGGGGTTCTCCGTAAGCGTCGGTCGGGGAAGGCGGGGGCCGGGGTACCGACCGGCGTCTAGCGGGCGCGGCGGCAGACGAGGGCGTAGTGCTTGGTCGTGTAGCCCCAGCCGGCGTTGGCGACCTCCAGGTAGCGGCGCAGCGTGGCCGCGGTGCCGGGGCGGATCGCGTCGAGCTGGTCGGTGGCGGCGTCGACGTTCACCAGCCAGTCGTCGATCGTCCGCCGGTAGTCGTCGGTGAGGTCGTCGACGCTGGCGATGGAGAAGCCGGCGTCCTCCGCGGCGCGCACCAGGTCGGACAGCGGCCGCATGTCGCCCCAGCCGAAGATCGCCGAGCGCACGAACTGGGTGCCCTCCCGCGCGTCGAAGGCCGCGCGGGCTGCCGCGTTGCGAAAGCAGCTCTCCGACACGTAGAGCCGACCGCCCCGGCGCAGCAGCGCGCGGGCCCGGCGGAAGACCACGTCCAGGTCGGGCATGTGCACGATCGAGCCGAGCATGGTGACCGCGTCGAAGCCGCCGGCCGTGAGCTCGCCCGCCTCGACCGTCTCGAAATGGCCCTGCACGGTCGAGACCCTGTCGGCCAGCCCCAGCTCGGCCGCCCGCCGCGCTATGTAGGCGTGCTGGTTGCCGGCCGGCGACACCCCGACCACCTCGCAGCCGAGCTCGTCCGCGACGAACAGGGTGAGCGACCCCCAGCCGCAGCCGACGTCGAGCACCCGCTGGCCCTGGCCGAGCTGGAGCCGGCCGGCGACGAAGCGCAGCTTGTTGAGCTGGGCCTGCTCCAGCGTGTCGCCCTTGCTGAGGTACAGCCCGGAGCTGTACTTGCGTAGCGGGTCGAGGAACAGGCCGAAGACCTCGGCGGGCAGGTCGTAGTGCTGGTTGGTGTCGCTGAGTTCCACGCAGGCGGCGGGCGCCGCCGTGCTGGGCGGGGCGGTCGTCGTGGTGGTCACGCGGCGTCCTGGGCGAGGGCGACGAGGACCACCGCGGCCACGCCGTCGATGGAGTTCGTCGAGAAGACCTGCTCGTCCTCGAGCTCGACGTCGTACTCCCGCTCGACCTTGGCGATCATGCGAAGCACCTTGACCGAGTCGGCGCCCTCGACCGAGCGCAGGTCGGTGTCGGGGGCGAGGCTCTCGGCGGGGACGCCGAGCTCCTGGGCGACGATCCCGGTCACGGTCGCGACGATCTCGTCATGGGTGGTGGTCGCCTGGGCGGTGGACATCAGTGCTCCCTGTGGTGGTCGGTGACGGCCGCCGGCGCGACGGCCCGCTGGGGAACGGCCTGCTGGGGAACGTCCTGGTGGGGGACGTCCTCCTGGTGGGCGACGGCCCGGGGGGCGATGGCCGCCCGCGAGGCGGCCGGCGCGGCGGCGTGGGACGCGACCGCGCCGAGGGCGGCCGCGACCCGGTCGGCCTCGTCCGGGCGCAGCGCGAAGCGCTCGCGCGCGACCTCGATCGGCGTCGGCAGGTAGCTCGCGGTCGCGGTCGCGAGCAGCGCGCCGGCCGCGTCGAGGATCTCGGCCTCGGCCTGGAGGACCCCGCCCTCGGCGCCGGCGGCCGCGCCGTCGGGCCGCGCGGCCTGGCCACGCCCGCCGGTGGGGCGCAGCCGGGCGACGCAGGTGTACTCGACGCCGACGCGCAGCGGCTCCAGGTAGCGCAGCCGCATGCCAGTGGTGAACGCGGTGCGGCCGAGCCGCAGCACGATCAGGTTGCCCATGGTCTCGTCGCAGATCACGCTGACGATCCCGCCGTGGACGACGCCGGGGTAGGACTCGTGGCCGCGGTCGAGCCGGAACGTCGTCGCGATGCCCGCGTCGTGGGCGGTGAAGCGCAGGCCTAGGCCGCGGGGGTTGTGCGGCGAGCAGCCGAAGCAGTGGTAGTCGTCCAGCACCGACCACGGCACCCGCAGGTACGCCGGCTCGTCGGGGCACGCCGGCGCCTCCGTGCCGGGCGCCGTGTCGACCGGCGCGCTGGCCGCCGCGGCGGGCGGGGGCGGGTCCTGGAGCGGCTCCTGAAGTGGCGTGGCGCCAGGTGAGCCGGTCACAGCTCACCCCGGTCGAGCAGGCCGCGCACGGCGAGGCGCTGGAACTTGCCGCTCGACGTTCGGGGCAGCGTCCCCGGATCGACGAGCCGGGCCGCCACCTCGGCGCGCCCCAGCCCGAGGGCCGCGGCCGCGGCCGTCGCCAGTTCGGCCGCCAGCCGGTCCCGTTCGGCCGGCTCGGTCAGCGACGTCTCGCCTACCAGCGTCATCGCCGCGTCCGCCGCGTCCGCCACGTTGCCGTCGGCGGGGCCGTCCGGCCCGCCAACGGCGACCACGCGGCGGCGGTGCAGGCCCGGCAGGTCGCGGACGGCCTGCTCCGCGTCTTCCGGGTAGTAGTTGACGCCCCGAATAATGATCATTTCCTTGGCTCGGCCGGTGACATAGAGCTCGCCGTCGCGCAGGAACCCGAGGTCGCCCGTGCGCAGCCAGCCGTCCGCGGTGGGCGCCGCACCCGGTGTGCGGGCGGCGGTCAGATAGCCGGCGGTGACCGGCGTGCCGCTGATCTCGATCTCGCCGACCCGCGTGTCGTCGTCGCCAACGCCGGTGGCGTCCACGGCCGGCAGCCCGCCGTCGTCCTCGCCGCCATGCACACCGTCGCCGTCGCCCGCGCGGATGCGTACGCGCACGCCCAGAACGGGCCGGCCGACGCCGACGAGACCGCGGGCGCGCGGGTGGTCCCGCCCCAACGGCACGACCACGCCGTCGGCCGTGAGCCGGTCGCGGTCGACCCACAGCACGACCGGCGGCCGGCCCAGCGGCGGGAAGGTGACCGCGAGCGTCGCCTCCGCCATGCCGTAGACGGGAAGCATCTGCTCGGCGGCGAAGCCCGCCGGCGCGAAATGCGCGAGAAAGCGCTCGAGGCTGTGCGGCGAGATCGGCTCCGCGCCGTTGAGCGCCACCCGCCAGTGACGCATGTCCAGGCCGGTGACCTCGCCGGGTTCCACCGCCGCCACCAGCTGGTCGTAGGCGAAGTTCGGCGCCGGGGAGACGGTGACGCCTCGGTCGAGGAACTCCCGCAGCCAGCGTGCCGGGTCACGGATGAACGCGGCCGGCGACCAGACGGTCATGTCGATGCCCGTCATGACCGCGCTGAGCGTCGCGAACAGGCCCATGTCGTGGTACATCGGCAGCCAGCTGCCGCCGCGGTCGTCCGGGCCGAGCCGGACCCCGGCGATGATCGCCCGGATACCGGCGAGCACGTTGCGGTGGGTGAGGACCACGCCCTTGGGCATCGCGGTGCTGCCCGACGTGAACTGCACGATCGCGACGTCGTGCGCGCCGACCTCCGGCGGGCGCCCCGCGCCCGGGGCTCCAGCGGCGAGCTCGTTCGCGGGCAGGAGGCGCAGGCCGTCCAGGCCGGCGCCGAGGCGGGCGAGCACGCCGGACAGACGCCGGCCGGTGATGACGCGGCGCATGCCGGCGGCGGCGGTCGTGCGCGTCAGCCGGCTGGCGTAGCCGGCCAGGTCGCCGGCGGCCGTCGGCAGCGCGAGCGGGCTCGCCGCCGCCCCCGCGCGGCTCACCGCGAACAGGGCGGTGAGGAAGTCCGCCGAGTTGGTGGCCAGGATGCCCACCCGCTCGCCGTGGGCGACCCCGTCGGCGAGGAGCGCGCCGGCCATCGTCCGGGACCGGTCGGCGAGCTCGCGCAGCGACACGGTCTCGCGCTCGTTCGGGAAGTCGACCGTGGCGTCCGGCGCGCAGGCCGCCGCGAGGTCGAGGGCGGTGTGCAGCGTCGCGGCCGTCGTCGGGTGCGGCTGCCCGTCGGGCGCCGGCGGATGGTTCACGGCGTGCTGGGCTAGGCGCTGGCCAGGCAAGGGCGGCCGCGTCGCGGCCGGCTGGCTGCGTGTGGGGGGCACGGGCGGCGCTCCTGTCTTCCGGACGTCGTGTCATGGCCTCGCGTCCCCGGCCGGCCGCGGGCCTTGACTGAGGACGTGCCCGGGCCCGGCGTCGTGGCCGCGGCCGGTGTCGCCTGGCGTTCGGTGCGCGGCACCGCGGGGTGGGGCCACGGTCGGGCCGCCGGGCGAAGGGAGGGGAGCCGAGAAAGGGAACGGAGGGGTGGGCTGTCCATGCCGGGCGGCTCTCGTCCACCGCGGCGGCGCCGGCGCGGCGGACGAGGTATTTCCGAGGCGGGCCGGCAAGAAGCCGGGGCGGGCGGGCCGACGATGACGCCAGCCATCAAGGAAGGCTTGTCGCAATGCTGACGGCCGTCAATGCCCGGCGGCCGGCGTCAATTGACCGATCCGCTCGACCAATCACCGCTCGCTCCACCGGCGACTGCCGCGAGGGAATTCATCGAACGGTACTCCAGCCGTTCACCGGCCGGAAAGAGCGGCGCGCTGCAATGGAAAAATTCCCTCGGCGCAGGTCAGAGCGGACCGGTTGCCTCCCCGGTGACACATACATTGTCGCAACGGCCGTCCCAAACTCTCCCGCCACGGTGCCCACCACCGGGCAGGGCCGGGATCCGTGGCCGGCAACAGCGGGGCCTCGATGAGGCTGCCCCGGGTGACGATACGAAATTTCCGGCCCGGTCAAGCGCTTTCCCTGGATGGTGGCACACGCCACACCGGTGCGAGCCGGTGCTTTACACCGCGCCTTCCGGAGTTTCACATGCCTGATTCACCGTGAGTTAGCCGGTGCCGGTAGCGTGTTCGCCGGAGGGTGCCATGGAGAGCAAGATGGAGTTCCGATACATCGTCTCCTTCCTGGCGATCGCGGAAGAGCTGCACTTCGGCCGGGCGGCGGCCCGGCTGCACCTGGCTCAGCCGTCTCTCAGCCAGCAGCTCCAGCGCTTGGAACGCGACATTGGCGTGGAGCTGGTGAACCGAACGTCGCACGAGGTGAAGCTCACCCCTGCCGGGCGGGCCTTCGAGGTGGAGGCCCGCCGGGTTCTCGACCAGGCGGCACGCGCCGTGCGTGCGGCGCGGGAGGCCGCGTCCGGGCGCACCGGCTCGATCTCGATCGGATTCAACTTCCCTGCGGGGCAGCGGGTCCTGCAACCGACCTTACGGCGCTTCAACGCCGACTACCCGCACGTGTCCACCCAGCTCTGGGAGGCCCGCAGCGGCCCGCAGCTGGCGGCGCTGGTGGAGGGCAGGCTCGACATCGCCCTCGTCTTCGCCGGACCGCTCGCGGCGCAGCTGCGCTCGCAGCGGGTGCTGACGGTGCCGCTCGTGGCCATCGTCGGCAGCCAGCACCCGTGGGCGCAGCGGCGGCAGGTCGCCTTCCGCGAGCTGGCGCAGCAGCGGTGCGTGCTGTTCCACCGGGAGCAGAGCCCGGCGATGCACGACGCCATCCTCGCCGCCGCCGACCGCAGCGGCATCCGGCTGACCATCGACGATGAGATCGACGACTCGGGCGCGACCGGCATCGTGGTCACGACCAAAGACGTCGTCGGGTTCGCCTCCGCGGCCCGCGGCGCGCACGTCGTCCCGACCAAGGGTCTGTCAGCGGTACGGCTGGTGGACCCGGTGCCCACGGTGGGGGTGTACGCGGTCTGGCGACCTGACCCGCAGCCGGCGGTCGGCGCCTTCCTGACCAGCCTGGACGCCGCGGGCCCGTTCAGCGAACCGGCCCTGACGCCCGCCTCCCCGCCGACGGATCCGGCGGTGCCGGCCGTGCCGCCGGCCGCTTCACCGCCGCCGACCGGCCCAGCGTCGGCGGTGTCGCCGTCCGCGCGGTCCGGCCCGGCCACGCCGTCGGCCGTCAACCTGCCCCAGATACCAGCGAGCCGGCAGGCGCCGGCCCGCCCGACCACCACCGCGGGCCGCTAAGGCGCTTCTGGCGGGAACCCCGGCCGCGGCGCCTGTCGGGCGCCAGGTCGTTACTTCTAGATCATCATCGGCCGGGCGTGAGAGTCCACTTCTCATGCCCGGCCGATGATTTTCGGCGTTCCCGGTGGGCGAGAGGCCGGGAATCCCGCCGGAGCTCGCGGTGCCCGCCGTCAGGCCGGGGCGGCGGCGGGCCGGCGCGGCCCGATGAATGATGCGGGATCTTTCGCCGTCGTGTCATGGAATGAATGGTGAACATTTTTCCCTGGCCGGGGGAGCGCGGGCCGGCCGGGCGGGTGCCGGCGCCGGGCCGGCCGGCGCCGTGACCGGCGATTGCGCTGGCCAATCACACGTTCGGAACATTCAGGTTGCGACCGTTCACTCCGGGGCGGGAGCATCGACGTCGCGGAACGGCGTGTTCCGCCGAGGCCCGGGCACGCCGTGCTCCTGGCCCGCCTGAAAACGTCGGAAGAACGGACGAGAAACATGTGGCTGACCGTCATCGGCTGCCGCTCCGGAATGCCGTCCGGGGGGCGGTGCAGCTCTAGCTACCTGGTTTCCACGTCCTCGACGAGGATTCTGCTGGACTGCGGGCCCGGCGCGGCGACGGCGCTGAGCGCGGTCGGCCATCCCAACCAGCTCGACGGCATCGTCATCAGTCACCTGCATCTCGACCACTGCTATGACCTGCTGCCCCTGGGAAAGATGCTGCTCGCCGCCCACGTGCGTTATCCGATGAGCTTTCCGACGCTACCCGACAGGTTGCGCCCGGAACCCGCCCCGCCCGTTCCGCTCTACATCCCGGAAGGCGGGCGCTCCATCTTCGAGGCGTTGGCCTCGCTTTTCCCGGTAGCCACCATCCCGATGCTCGACAAGGCCTTCTCGGTCGCCTTCGACGTGCGCGAGTACCGGCCGGGGGACACGTTCACGATCGGTGACCTCAAGATCGGCATGCACGGGCTGCGGCACTCGGTTCTCAACTGCGGGACCCGGGTCGAGTCGACCGAGGGCTCGCTCGCCTACACCGGTGACACCGGAGTGACCGACGCCCTCGTCGACCTCGCGCACGACGTCGACCTCCTGCTGGCCGAGTCCACCCTCGAGCTGCCCGACCCCAGCGGCCACGGCCACCTGTGCGCCCTGGACGCCGGTGACGCGGCCATGAAGGCCGGCGTCGGCCAGCTGGTCCTCACCCACTTCGTCACCGATGACCCGGGCTGGCTCGCGGCCAGGCGCGCGGAGGCCGCCGGCCGGTTCGACGGACCCGTCCACCTCGCCAACCCCGGCCGCCGGTTCGCCGTCCGCGCGGGCTGAACCCGTCCGCGGGCCAGGTCACGTCCGCGGGGTCCCTCAGCGTCAGAGCTCCGCGGCGCCGCCGGAGAGCTCGCTCGATCTTCCATGACAAGCCACGTGAAGGGGCAGGACCAAATGAGACAGCGAACGCGGTGGGGTACACGGCTGGTCCCCGCACTGCTGGCCGTGGCCGGGCTGCTCGCCGCGGCCGCCTGCGGCGGTACCACCGATGACGAGAAGCCGGTCGCAGCCACGGGGGCGGCGACACCGAACGCCGACAAGCCGGTGACGATCAGCTTCCTGTCGTACAACTACGGCACGCCCGGCATCGGCGGCAAGGGCACCCAGTCGCTGCTCGATGCCTTCCACAAGGCGCACCCGAACATCACGGTCAAGCCGCAGGGCGTCGCGGTCGCGGACGTGCTGACCCGGCTGCGGACCGACACGGCCGCCGGCTCGCCGCCGGACGTGGCTCAGATCGGCTGGAGCAAGATGGCCGAGGCCGTCCGCACGCTGCCTATCGTCCCCGTGCAGAAGGCCGCGCCCGCGGACGAGTGGTCCACGCACGTCGCCGGGCTGTCGCCGTCGATCATGAAGGCCGTCACCCAGGACGGCGTCGTCGCGGCGATGCCCTACACGATGTCCATCCCCGTGATGTACATCAACGCGGACCTGTTCAAGGCGGCCGGCCTCGACCCGGCCAACCCGCCGAAGACCCTCGACGACGTCCGCGCCGCCGGCCTGGCGATCAAGAAGGCGACCGGCAAGGAAGGCGCCTACGTCGCGGTTGTCGACAGCGGCAAGTCGGACTACCTGACCCAGTCGGTCATCGCCTCGGCCGGCGGCTCGCTGGTCGGGTCCGACGGGTCGGTGACCCTCGACCAGAAGCCGGCCGTCGACGCGCTGACCGCGGTCGCCGGGCTGACCTCGTCCGGCGCCATGCCCAAGGTCGACACCACCGCCGCCGTCGCCTCGTTCACCAAGGGCGAGATGGGGATGCTCGTCGGCAGCACCGCCCTGCTCGTCAGCGCCCAGCAGGCGGCCGAGGGGCACTTCACCCTCACCACCGCGCCGTTCCCGCAGGTCAAGGCCGGCACGCCGGCGCGGCCCACCTACTCGGGCGCGGGCCTCGCGATCCTCGCCAAGGACCCGGACCGCCAGCGCGCCGCCTGGGAGTTCATCAAGTTCATCACCAGCGACGCCGGCTTCGAGATCATCACCTCGCAGATCGGCTACCTGCCGCTGCGGCAGACGATCGAGACCAAGCTCGCCGACACCCCGACCGTGAAGCTGCTCAAGCCGGCGCTGGACCAGCTGGCGACCGTCACCCCCTACACCTCCTTCCCCAGCGACCACGCGAACGAGGCGGTCGTGACCCTGCAGGACGACGCCGTCGAGCCGATCGTGCTGCGCGGCGCCGACCCGGCCGGGACCCTGTCCTCGGTCGCCGACAAGATCAGGAAACTGGTCGGCTGACGATGACGACCAGCGAGGCCGGCGCCCAGCCGGCGCTCCCCAGGGGGCGGGCCGACAGGCCCGCCCCTCGTGGGCATGCTCTGGCAGGCAAGCGCGCGGACGAGCCGCCGGCGCCCGGACCGCTGGCGGCGTCGACGCGGCGGGCGGGCGGGTGGCGCGGGGCCGCCACGCCGTGGCTGTTCCAGGCGCCGGTGCTGGTGTCGCTCGCGGTGTGGGTGTACGGCCCGCTGGTCTTCACCGGGGTGCTCAGCCTGCTCGACTGGGACCTGATCTCGCCGCACCCGGAGTTCGTGGGCCTGACGAACT
The DNA here is from genome assembly GCF_032027725.1 of Pseudofrankia coriaricola. Classification (NCBI taxonomy): domain Bacteria; kingdom Bacillati; phylum Actinomycetota; class Actinomycetes; order Frankiales; family Frankiaceae; genus Pseudofrankia; species Pseudofrankia coriaricola. The sequence goes on from NZ_JASNFO010000005.1 coordinate 16,179, forward strand.
ACCGCCAGCTCGTCGAGGATCCCGAGTTCGGCAACGCCGTGCTGCGCACCGGGCTGTACGTGCTCGCGCTGCTGCCGTTCGCGACGGTGGTGCCGATGGCATTGGCGATCATGCTGTGGAAGCGGCCGGGGCGGGCGAGCGGCATCTACCGGTCGCTGCTGTTCGTGCCGGTCATGCTCGCGCCGGTCGCGAACGCGCTCTCCTGGCGGTTCGTGCTGGACCCGCTCGGCGGGATCGTCAACGAGGTCTTCGGCGGCCTCGGGCTGCCCCAGCGGGACTGGCTGGGTGACCCGAGCTTTGCCCTGCCGGCCATCACCCTCATCACGGCGGCGAAGTTCGTCGCGATGCACCTGCTGCTCTACGGCGCGGCGCTCGCCGCCGTGGACCGGCGCTCGCTGGACGCCGCCCGGGTCGACGGCGCCACCGAGTGGGAGATCACCCGCCACCTCGTCGTGCCGCAGCTGGCCAGGACGACGGCGCTGCTCGCGTTCCTGTGCGCGGTGTTCGCCGGCCAGTGGACGTTCACGAACATCGTCGTGCTCACCGATGGCGGTCCGGACGGCACCACCGACAACGTCTACTTCCGCCTGTTCCAGTATGCGTTCACCTTCTTCGACGCCGGCACCGGCGCCGCGGCCGCGATGATGATCGTCGCGGGCCTGGCGCTGGCGTTCGCCGTCGTGAGCCTGCCACGGAGGCGCCGTGCCACCGGCTGACCGGACCGCACCCGCGGTCACCGCCGCCGACGGGGCGAGCTCTGGCGCGCTCGCCACCGCGATCCCCCTGAGACGACAGCCCATGCCCACGCGCTCGATGACCGAGAACCCCACAGGAGGGGCCGCGGCCGTTCGGGGACCGGCCGCGCGGCGCGACCGACGGTGGTGGCGCGCGGCGCGGACGGCGGGGCGCCACGGGGTGCTCGTCGCCGTCGTCCTCGCGATGCTGTTCCCGACGCTGTGGGCGCTGAACACCTCGTTCAAGCCGACGTCCGATGTCTACGACTCGAGCCCGCTGCCGATCCCGGCGACGTTGGCCAACTACCGGGCGGCCATCGACGCGTTCCCGATCTGGCAGCTGCTGCTCAACTCGTTCGTCACCGCCGCCGGGGTGACCGTGCTGCACCTGCTGGCCGGGGTGCTCGCCGGCTGGTCGTTCGTCCGGTACGCCCACCGGGGGCAGCGCGTCGTGTCGGCCCTGGTGCTGGTCGCGCTGGTCGTGCCGCCGCAGGCGCTGATCATTCCGGACTTCCTGCTGGTGGCCCGGCTGGGCTGGCGTGACACGTTCGTCGGCCTGATCGTGCCGCAGCTGTCGACCTGCTCGCTCGCGGTGCTGCTGCTGCGCCAGCACATCCTCACGGTTCCGGCCACCCTGTTGGGGGCGGCGACCCTGGACGGGGCGACCGACGGGGAGATCCTGCGTCACGTCGTGCTGCCGCTGCTGCGCCCCGCGCTCGGCGCCGTCGCGATCGTCGTGTTCATCACCACCTGGAACGAGTTCCTGTGGCCGGCGCTGGTGGCGCCGAGCCCCGAGCACACCACCGTGCAGATGGGCCTGCAGCTCTTCCAGAACCAGGAAGGTCCCGAGTACGGCCCGCTGCTCGCCGGCGCGATGCTCGCCACCATCCCGATCGCGCTGATCTACGCCCTGGCATCGCGTCGCATCACCGACGCCTTCCTTCACTCCGGACTGCGGTGAGCGCCATGACCCACCCGACCGTGCCCGCGCGGGCCATGCCCGCTCCCGCTCCCGCTTCGGTCCCCAGCGTCGGTGTCGGTGCCGTCCGCGCGCCCGCCGCGGCGTCGGCCGTCGCGGGGCCGACTGTCGCGGAGCCGGCGGCCGCCGGATCGGCCGGTGAGATGACCCGCACCGGCCAGACCGCCGTCGACCAGCCGGTCGCCGATGGCAAGGGCGTCACGGCCGAGGGCCGGGTCGCCGCGTCGGTAGACGACGGCGCCGCTGACTCGGCCGTCCGCCCGACGGCCACCGACGACACCGCGGCCGGGATCCTGTTCGACGGCGTCGCCAAGAGCTACGGCGGCCGGCTGGCGTTCGACGTGGGGCGCCTCGAGCTGCCGCCGCGGAGCTTCACGGTGCTCGTCGGGCCGTCCGGGTGCGGCAAGTCGACCGGGCTGCGCCTGGTCGCGGGGCTGGAGACACCCGAGGCGGGCCGCATCCTCCTCGGCGGCCTCGACGTCACCCACCTGCCGCCGGGCGAGCGCGGCGTGTCGATGGTGTTCCAGGACTTCGCGCTGTACCCGCACCTGTCCGTCGAGCGCAACATCGGCTTCGGCCTGACGCTTGAGGCCCGGCGCCGGCACTGGACAGGGCGCCGCCATCACCCCGGACCAGGGCGGACGGAGATCGCCCAGCGAGTCACCGAGGCCGTCGACCTGCTCCGCCTCGGCGAGCTGCGCCGCCGCCGGCCCGGGCAGCTGTCCGGCGGTGAGCGCCAGCGGGTCGGGCTCGCCAGGGCGATCGTGCGCCGCCCCGCCGTGCTGCTGCTCGACGAGCCGCTGTCCGCGCTCGACGCCCAGCTGCGCCAGCACGCCAGGGCCGAACTGGTACGGCTGCACCGAGAGCTCGCGAACACGGTCGTGCTGGTCACCCACGACCAGCTGGAGGCGCTGTCGATGGGCACCTACCTGGTGGTCATGAACGCCGGCCGGGTGGCGCAGGCCGGCCCGCCCGCGCTGGTCTACCACCAGCCGGCGGACACGTTCGTGGCGACGTTCCTCGGCAGCCCGCCGATGAACCTGCACCCGGTCGACGCCGAGGCGCGGGCCGGCGGGGCGACGGTGCTGGCCGCGCCTGGCCTGCGCGCCGGGCTGCCGTGGCGGGTCGGCGGTGGCGAGGCCGCGGCGACGCCGCGGGTCCTGCTGGGCTGGCGCCCGGGCGACGGCGTCGCCGAGACGGTGCCGTCCGGCGACGATCTCCCCGAATCCGATCTCACCGAATTCGGTCTTGCCGACCACCACCTCACCCGGCACGACCCCGCCGGCCTGAGCGCCGGTGGGGGAGCGGACGTTGGGGAGGGAGCGGGAGCTCACGACGGAGCGGATGGCGACGGCGACGGCGACGGCCTGACCGTGCTAGGCCGGGTCGATATCGTCGAGTTCACAGGCGACGCCGCCGTGGCGCACTGCGTCTCGCTCGCCGGCGACTGGACGGTGACCGTGCCGTCCCGGTCGGCCCCGCCGGTGGTCGGCACGTGGCTGCGGGTCCGAGTTCCGGTCCGGCGCCTACATCTGTTCGACGCCGACAGCGGCCGGCGTCTGCCGGCCCCCACGGAGGCCGCCACCCAGGCGCCGGCCGGCACGGCGGGTGGCCCCGGCAGAGAGGTCGACAATGACTGAGACCCGATCGCAGGTCGAGAACGGCGTGGCCGAGGCGGGCGGCGTGGCGGTTGGTGGGCCGGTTGGCGAGCCGGCGGTGTGGTGCGACTTCGGCGGGGTGCTCACCTCGCCGGTCGCCAACGCGTTGGGGCGGGTGGTCGCCGCCGCGGGTGTCCCAGCCGCCGTACTGCTCGCGGCGATGGAGGATGTCGCCGCGGCCCACGGCCTGACCGGGCTCGGCCCGCTGGAGCTCGGCCTGGTCAGCGAACGCGACTGGGGAGACCAGATGGCGGCGGCGCTGGCTCCGGCGTGGACGCCCGCGGTCGACCTGGGCAGGATGGGCGAGCACTGGTACGCGGCCCACCGCGCCGAGCACGCGCTGCTCGCCCGGCTCGTCGAGCTGTCGGAGCGCGGGGTGCGGCTCGGGTTGTTGACCAACAGCATCCGCGAATGGGAGCCGCACCGGGAGGCGCTGCTGCCCGGGGTGTTCCACGTGTTCGAGAGCAGGATCAACTCGTTCGAGGCCGGCGTCCGCAAGCCCGACGCGGCGATCTACGAGCTGGCGGAGCGGGCACTTGGGCGGGCCGGCGCCGACTGCCTGCTGATCGACGACACGGAGGAGAACTGCGCCGTTGCCGTCGGGCGCGGCTGGTCGGCGATCCACCACGTGTCCGCCGACGCCACCATCGCCCAGCTCGACGTCTGGCTCACCGGCCGGCTCGACCGACCCTGAGCGCCTCGGTCCCCGCCACCGCGTGTCGAGGCAGGTGAAGACTGGGGTTCGGGCGGCGCTCCCGACTCCAGTTTTGACTGCCTCGAACGCGGTGTCGTTCGCCGGTGGCGGGCCGTGCTACTCGGGCTTGGCCGCCTGGTCCTGGACCCAGGAGGCGACGTGGTCCGCCACCACCGCGGGCTCGCGGGCCCACGCGAAGTGGCCGACGCGGCCGAGGCCGTCCGCCCTGGTCAGGTGCGCCTTGGTCACGGTGGTCCCGGTGAGGCGGTCGATCAGCGCGTCGACGGCGCGGCGGGGCGCGAGGGGGTCGGCCTCGAGGGACAGCGCGAGCACTGGCAGGGAGACGTCGGCGAGCAGCTCGGCCAGGTCCCGGTCGTAGCCGGTGGGCTGGTAGCGGCCCGTCCTGGAGTGGCGGCTCCAGTCCAGCATGAGCGCCGCGGGCTGGCGGCCGCCGAAACCGAACCAGTGGCCCGGCCAGCGCCCGAGCGTCCGGGTCACCGCGGGGATGATCCAGGAGCCGACGAGCACATAGGCGGTGCGGCGGCCGAAGGCCCGCCAGTAGGCGGTGCCCGTGGCGATGACGGCGATGCCGGCGAGGCCGTCCTCGTCGCCGTGGCAGGCGGCCCGAAGGAGGGACAGCTGCCCGCCGAGGCTGTGCCCGACGACGAAGACCGGTGCCTTCGGGAACCGGTCGCGGGCCACGGCCGTGACGGCGGGGAGGTCCAGCTCGATGCGGTCGTGGTAGCCGCCGCCGCGGCGGCCATGCGGCGCCGTGCTGTCGCCCTGGCCACGCAGGTCGGTGACCACCACCGAGTAGCCCGCCTCGTACAGCGCGTCGACGAACCTGTCGTAGTAGCCGGCGCGAACACCCATGGCCGGAAGAAAGACAAGCGCCGGCGCGGATTCGTCCGGCCGCGGCCGGACGCTCACCCCCAAACGGGTGTGGGGGGTGGGGGGGCCCCCCAACACCCCCACCTCGACAGCGGACACCGCGGGGGCCTGGCCGTCGTCGGCGGCCACTCGCGTGGGGGCGGAGGCGACGCTGGTCGCGCCCGCTCCGGCGGTGTCGGCTGCCGTGGCCGTGACGCCTGTGGCGCCCGTGACGGCCTCGGCGGCCTCGGCGGCGCTCGCGGGGTGCGTGGTCACCGTCGGCTCCTTCCGTGAAATCCAGCCGGTGTGCCGCGCCCGAAGGTCTATTGGCACACACAATCGGCCGGTCTGGAAATGCGAATCGTTGGCGGCCCCGCGAGTGTGCCCGGGGCCTTCGCCGCGGCGCCTCCGGCGGTTAGCATAGTTCCGGAAGGCCGGACTATCCAGGTTCGGTGAACCTTTCGTCAGGCATCTGAAGAAAATCATCGATAAACAACCCGCGTGACGGCGGGTGTCATCTGGCGCGCCTCGTCGGTCATACCGACGATATTTGTTCGCGAAGCCGTGCGGAAAAGGTCGCCGGGTGTTTCCGCGTGCCCGTGCCGACGGCGCGGGCCAGACCGCCGCCGCTGTGAGCCGCGCTCGGCGGGACGGACCCGTCGCCGGCGCTCGCCGGCAGGTCCACCGACGGCTCCGAGATCCGCTCCAGGCCACCGTCTCCGCCCGCCGTCGCCGTCGTTGTCGCCGCGAGGAGAACCCGTGCAGCACCTCCAGCCCGCCCCGAATCTCGGACACCACCTCAACGGACACCATGCGGGCGAGCCGCTCGCCGAGCGGCACCCGCCAGCCGGCGACCGAGGTGACGCACCCGGGACGCGGCTACCCGAAGAGCGCGGCCTGGCCGGCGCGGTCCTCGATCTGGTCGAGGCGGCCGGCGGCCGGCCCGTGCTGGCGAGCCCCCAGGGCGACGGCTGGCGCGACGTCACCGGCGCCGAGTTGTGCGCCGACGTCCGCGCCGTCGCGCGCGGGCTGGTCGCCGTCGGGATAGGCCAGGGCGACCGCGTCGCCATCATGGGCGCGACCGGCTACGGGTGGGTGGTCGTCGACTTCGCGCTGTGGTCCGTCGGGGCGGTGACCGTCCCCGTCTACCCGACGTCGTCCGCCCACCAGACCGCGCACATCATGCGCGACAGCGGCGCCGTCGCCGCGTTCGCGCAGACCCCGGAACACGCCGGGCTGCTGCGTGCCGCGGGCGTTCCCGACGACCGTCTGTGGACGCTCGACGACGCGGTCGATGAACTCGCCGCGGTCGGCGGTGACGTCGACCAATCGCGGTTCGCGGCGTGCCTGGACGCGGTCCAGGCGGCGGACCTGGCCACCATCGTCTATACCAGCGGAACCACCGGTGAACCGAAAGGCTGCATGCTGACGCATGCCAACGTCTTTTATGCGGCGGTGAACGTCGTCGACATGCTCGACCCGGTCGTCCGGGCCGCCGGCGGCGCGCCGTCCACCGCGCTTTTCCTGCCGCTTTCTCATGTGTTCGGTCGGGTGACACTGGTGGGCTGCCTGTGGTCGGGGGTGCACACCGCGCTGGTGGCGAGCCCGGGAGACCTGCCAGCGGCTTTGGCCTCGTTCCGGCCGACCTTCCTCGTCGCCGTGCCCGCGGCGCTGGAGAAGCTGCGCAAGGGCGCGCGGGCGCGGGCCGGCGGCGGGCTGTCCGGGCGGCTGTTCGCCGCCGCCGAGCGGCACGCCGTCGAGCGTGGCCGGGCGGCCCGCGGCCGGCTCGAGCCGGCCGCGGCTGTGGAAGGCACGGGAGCCGCGCGCGGCGTGCGAGATGCCCAGGCGGACACCCGCGCCGGCGGGGCGGTCGACACGGGTGGGGCGCCCGGCCCCGCCGGCCCGGCCGGCCGGGGACTGCGCGGAGCGGTGTTCGAGCGGCTGGTGTACCGGCGGCTGCGGGTTGCGCTCGGCGGGCGGCTCGGGCACGTCGTCTGCGGGGGAGCCACCCTCGACCCGTCGACCGCCGAGTTCCTCACCGGTGCCGGCGTGCGGATCCTCGGGGCGTACGGGCTCACGGAGTCCGCGACGGCGGTGAGCATCAACGCGCCCGGCGCCGACCGCCCCGGGAGCGCCGGACGGCCGCTGCCGGGCACGACCGTCGCGATCGGCGACGGCGAGACCGGAGCCGTCGGCGAGATCCTCGTCGCCGGACCGCAGGTGTCCCCGGGCTACTGGCCGGGCGAGGGGCCTGCGCCGCACGAGCCCTGGCTGCGCACCGGTGACCTGGGCCGCCTCGACGAGGACGGCTACCTCTACATCACCGGCCGGGCGAAGGAGCTCATCATCACCTCCGGCGGCAAGAACGTCGCGCCGGCGCCGCTGGAGGACCGGATCCGACTGCATCCGTTGGTCAGCCACGCGATCGTGCTCGGCGAGGGCCGGTCGTTCGTGACGGCGCTGGTCACGCTCGACCGGGCGGCGCTGCGCGCCTGGGCGGCCCGCACCGGCGGCCCGGACGACCCGGCGGCCGCCCGCACCGACCCGGCCGTGCTGGCCGAGGTCCGCGCCGCGGTGGACGCGGCGAACGCGCTCGTGTCCCGGGCCGAGTCGATCCGCGAGTTCCGCGTGCTGCCGACGGACCTGACGGTCGAGGGCGGCCAGATCACCCCGTCCCTGAAGATCCGCCGGGCCGTGGTGGCCGAGGAGAATGCCGCGCTGATCGAGGAGATGTACGCCCCGCGCCCGCGCTGAGCCGTGCCTGCCTCATGACCGGCAGCGGATGGTGTCGAACCTGACAGCGACGGCGCGTCCGGAGGGGACGACCCTCACGGACGCGCCGGCGTCGCGGGTGGCGGACAGCAGGTAACGGGTAGCGGTTGCGGTGTCAGGCGACGGTGGCGACGTAGTCGAAGTCGACCTTGGCCACCAGCACGCCGGCGTCGTCGTAGACCAGCGAGCGGCCGGTCAGGTCGAACCGCTCGGTGCCGGTGCGGGTGAGCACGTCGCGCGTGACGGTGGTGTCGATCGCACCGTGCGCCCGCAGCCGGCCCCGCGCGGGCTTCAGGTAGGACACCCGGCAGTCGCGCAGCACGAAGGCCTGGACGCCGAGGATCCGGGGCGCCATCGCCCCGGAGAAGGCCGCGGCGCCGGACACCTCGGCCACGAGGAAGATCGCGCCGGCGTGCACGGTGCCCATGTGGTTGCGCAGATCCGGCCGGTCGGGCAGCTCGGCGACGCCCGCATCGGGGCGCAGCTCGATGACACGCACCCCGACGAGGTCGCAGAAGGGCACCATCGCGTCGATGACCTGGCGCAGCTGTTCGAGGTCGGGCGCCGTGTCCCCGTGGGAACGTAGGTGCGACGCGCGGGCCTCCGCCAGGGCGGAAGGAATGTCAGACTGTGCGGACATACCCTCCAGCCTCACCCGCGAAGATTTACCGCCGGTGAATAGCCAGCAAACGCAGGCGGGCATCGTGAGTATTCGACGTGTCTTTGATTGCCCCTGTCAATTGCCCGATCGGAACGCGTCAGAGCGTCCGCCCGGAAACCGTCGGACGCGGTAGGAAAATATGCGACGCCCCCGACTGGGCGGGCGCTCCGGCGCGCCGGACGACGTTTTTCGGCGCTGAGCCGCACAACGCCGGGCGAGATCGCGCCGGCCGACACCGCGCCGGGCGGACTGGCATCGGACGACGTGAACGGACGACCGATAGGGGACTGACCGATGTACGACGTGGCTGTCGTCGGCGCGCGCTGCGCCGGCTCGCCGGTGGCGATGCTGCTCGCGCGCCGTGGCTACCGGGTCCTGCTGGTCGACCGGGGCAGCTTCCCGAGCGACACGCTGTCCACGCACTACCTGCAGCAGGCCGGCCTGCTGCGGCTGCGCGACTGGGGCCTGCTCGACCGGCTGATGGCCACCGGGCCCACCCCGATCCGGCACATGACGATGTCCTACCGGGACCTGATGATCAGCGGATTCGCCGACCCGATCGACGGCCTCGACTTCTCGCTCGCACCGCGGCGCACCGTGCTCGACAAGATCCTCCTCGACGGCGCCGCCGAGGCGGGGGTCGAGGTGCGCGAGAACTTCTCCGTCCGCGAGCTGGTGTTCGACGACGACGGCCGGGCGGCGGGCATCCGCGGCCGCGACGCGGGCGGCGCCGAGGTGACCGAGCGTGCGCGGGTGGTCATCGGGGCCGACGGGCGCAACTCCGTCGTCGCGGGGCTTGTCGGCGCCGAGTTCTACAAGGTCGTGCCGGCCGCCTGCTTCATCTACTACTCGTACTTCAGCGGTCTCGACTGGCAGTTCCACAGCCGTTTCGGCGTGCGGGAGCAGTGCGCCGGCTGGCCCACGCACGACGGGTTGACGCTCGTCACCGCGATGCGTCGCCTGGACGCCTTCGAGCCGTTCCGCGCCGACATCGACGGCAGCATCCGCGAGGTCTTCCGCAACATCGACCCCCAGCTCGCCGCCGACCTCGAGGGAGCCGAGCAGGCCGACCGCTACTACGGCATCCGCTACCCCGACAACTACTACCGGACGTCGCATGGCCCCGGCTGGGCGCTGATCGGGGACGCCGGGTACCACAAGGACCCGGTCACCGGGCAGGGGATCGCCGACGCGTTCCACGCCGCCGAGCTGCTCGCCGAGGCGGTCGACGAGGGCCTGGGCGGCGCGCGCCCGCTGGACGAGACGCTGGCCGACTACCAGCGCCTGCGCGACGAGGAGTCGTCGACCGTGTTCGACCTGACCACCACGGTCGCGGAGCTCGACTTCCCGCCGGAGCTGGTCGCCGTCCTGACGGGCGTGGCCGCCAATGACAACGCGCGGAAGCTGTTCTTCGGGCTGCTCGCCGGCGTCGTCCCCGCGTCGGTGTTCTTCGCCCCGGAGAACATCGAGGCCATGCTCTCGGCGGCCTGACCTGCCGAACGCGGCCGGCGCCCGTCTGCCGGTGCCGGCCGCCGCCGCCCGCCGCCATCCACCACCGCCGTCATCCGGCCGCCCACCGGCCCGCATGAGGAGGAGCGACGACCATGCCCGCGCCGATGTTCACGGTGCTCGGCGACAGCTTCGCGCAGGGCCGCGGGGACCCGGCGCCGGGCGGTGGCTACCTCGGCTGGGTGCCGCGGGTCGCCGCGGCGCTGGGGATCCCGCCGAGCCGGGTGCGCAACCTCGGCGAGCACGGCGCCACCACGCAGACCGTCGTCGACCGCCAGCTCGCGCTCGCCACCGCCGCCCACTCGCGGCTCGTCGGCATCACCGTCGGCGGCAACGACCTGGTCAGCGACTACTCCCGGTCCCGGTTCGAGGACAACCTCGCAGCGATCTTCGACGCGCTGACGGTGCCCGGCACCGTCGCGTTCACGATCACCTTCCCCGACATCCCCGGCCGGCTGCCCATCCCGCCCGGCCTGCGCGACCTGCTGCGCGAGCGGTTCGACGCCGCCAACGCCTACATCCGCCCGCTCGCGGCCCGGCTCGGTATGCCGTGCTTCGACCTGGCGCACGCGCCCGGCACCGACGACCCGTCGCTGTGGAACCCCGACGGCATCCACCCGAGCCCCCGCGGCTACGCGGCCGTGGCCGAGGGCTTCGTCACCCTCCTGCGCGCCGGTGACGCCGAGGGTGCGCCGGCCCGGGGAAATAGCGAAGCCATGGTGTTCGGCCCATGATGTGGCCCGAATTACAGGAAGCCACGAGCGGGCCTTTTGGGGACGTTCAGCACGCGCGATAGGCAGCCCCGATCGAGTGTTCGGGCCACCGATATTGATAGCCGCCTTGTCTGACCCTAAGACTCTGCCTGGAATCCCGGCGCGATGAGCGCGTCGACGCCCGCCGCTAGCCACGAAAACCTCTATCAGACCGAGTTGGACCGTCAGCCGCCGCTCGCGGCAACCGAAAGAGGGAAGCTCGTGCACGAGGCCGACCGACCCGAGGACCGACGGCTCGCGAACAATCCGATCGCCATCGTCGGGCTTGCCGGGCTGTTTCCCCTGGCGCGCGACGTCCGGGAGTTCTGGAGCAACGTCGTCGACGCCGTCGACTGCGTGACCGAGGTGCCGGCGACCCACTGGCGGCCGGACGACTACTACGCGCCGGACCCCAAGGTGCCGGACCACACCTACGCTCTGCGCGGAGGCTTCCTGCCGCCGACGCCGTTCTCCCCGATGGAGTTCGGCGTCCCACCGAACCAGCTCGACGTGACCGGCGTCGTCCAGCTGCTGAGCCTGCTCGTCGCCCGCGACGCGCTCGCCGACGCCGGGGCGCCCGGCTCGGGCTGGTACGACTCCGAGCGCACCGGCGTCGTCCTCGGGGTGACCGGGCCGACGTCGCTCGCCCACCCGCTCGCCGCCCGCCTGGAGAGCCCGGTCGTGCGCGAGGTCGCCCGGGCCGCCGGACTGAACAACGACGAGGCCGCCTCCGTCGCCACCGCGTTCGCCGAGGCGTTCCCGCCGTGGGAGGAGAACACCTTCCCGGGCCTGCTCGGCAACGTCATCGCCGGCCGGATCGCCAACCGCCTCGACCTCGGCGGCACGAACTACACCGTCGACTCGGCCTGCGCGAGCGCGCTGACCGCCGTGCGCGCCGCGATCGGTGAGCTGCTCGACCACCGCGCCGACCTCATGCTCACCGGCGGCTGCGACACCGAGAACACGATCTTCAGTTACATGTGCTTCAGCAAGACCCAGGCGTTGTCCCGGACCGACAAGATCAGCCCGTTCGACGCCGAGGCCGATGGCACCCTTGTCGGCGAGGGCATCGGGATCCTCGCGCTCAAGCGGCTGGCCGACGCCGAGCGCGACGGCGACCGCGTCTACGCGGTGATCCGCGGCCTCGGGTCGTCCAGCGACGGCCGGTTCACCAGCATCTACGCGCCGCGCGCCGAGGGCCAACTGCGGGCGCTGCGCCGCGCCTACGCGGACGCCGGGGTCAGCCCCGCCACGGTCGAGCTGTTCGAGGCCCACGCGACCGGCACCGCCGTCGGCGACCAGACCGAGCTGACCGCGCTCTCGACCGTGCTCACCGAGGCGGGCGCGCGGCCCCGATCGGCGGCGGTCGGCAGCGTGAAGTCGCAGATCGGGCACACGAAGGGGGCGGCGGGCGCCGCGAGCCTGATCAAGCTGTCGCTCGCGCTGCGCCACCGGCTGCTACCGCCGACGATCAACGTGTCGGCGCCGAACAAGGTGCTCGCCGCCGCGGACTCGCCGCTGTACGCGAACACCAGCACGCGGCCCTGGGTGCTCGACCCGGTGCTCGGCCGCCGCCGCGCCGCCGCCTCCGCGATGGGCTTCGGCGGGACCAACTTCCACGTCGTCCTCGAGGAGTACGCCGCCACGGCTGGCGCCGGCGACGCGACGGCCGCGACGCCGGTCGCGCCCGCCCTGCACGGTGCCGCCCGCGCCTACCTGTGGCACGCGCCGACGCCCGCCGCGCTCGGCGAGCTGCTCCGGTCCGGGGGCGAGCCGAACGGTGACGACACCGTCCCGGCGTCCGCCGCCCGCGTCGGCTTCGTCGCCCGCACCCTCGAGGACGCCGACGCGCTGCGGGCGCTCGCCGTCGAGCAGTTGGCCAGCCGGCCGGACGCCGACGCCTGGTCGCACCCGCGCGGCGTCCACTACCGCCGGGCGGCGCTCGCGAACCCCACAGTCGGCGTGCTGTTCGCCGGTCAGGGCAGCCAGTACGTCGGGATGGGCGGCGCGGCGGCCATCGATGTTCCGCCGGTGCTGGCCGCGTTCGACGCTGCGAACGCCCACTTCGCCGGCGCGGAGCCGACACTGGCCCGCGCCGTGTTCCCCGCGCCGACCTTCGACGAGGCCGAGGCGCGTGCCGCCGAGGCCACGCTGACCAGGACCGAGTACGCCCAGCCGGCGATCGGAGCCCTGTCCGCCGGACACTTCCAGTTCCTGCGCGAGCTCGGCCTGCGTCCGTCGGGGCTGCTCGGGCACAGCTTCGGCGAGCTGACCGCCCTGTGGGCGGCCGACGCGATCGGCGCCGACGACTTCTTCCGGCTGGCGCGGGCCCGCGGCCAGGCGATGGCGCCGCCCGCCGCCGACGGCGGCACGGGCACGGGCGCCGTCAGCGACACCGGGTTCGACCCGGGCACGATGGCCGCCGTCCGGGCCTCCCGTGACGAGGTCGTCGCCGCGCTCGCCGAGCACCCGGACGTGGTCGTCTGCAACCACAACGCCCCGGACCAGGTGGTCGTCGGCGGCCCGACCGCCGCCATCGAGGCATTTGTCGCCGCCACCGGCACGCACGGGCTGGACGTCCGCCGGCTGCCGGTCGCCGCCGCCTTCCACACCCGCCTCGTCGAGCACGCCGTCGACCGGTTCGCCGCCGACCTCGCCGAGGTCACCATCGCGCGGCCGGCCACCCCGGTGTACGCCAACACGGCCGGCGCGGATTACGGCCCCGACCCCGTGGCCAACCGCCAGGTGCTCGCGGAGCAGCTACGCAACCCGGTGGAGTTCGCCGCCGGCCTCACCGCGCTGCGCGCGGCCGGCGTCGACGTGTTCGTCGAGGTCGGCCCCGGCCAGGTACTGACCGGCCTGGTCCGCCGTACCCTCGGCGACGACGTCGTCGCGGTCGCGGTCGACGCCGGACGCGGTGGCGACGGCGCGGCGAGCCTGCTGGCCGCCGCCGTCCGCCTGGCCGTGCTCGGGGTCGAGCTGACCGGCCTGAACCGGTACGCGGCCCCGCTCGCCGCGCGGCCGGAGCCGACCGGCCTGACGGTCACCCTGACCGGCGCCAACCACGTCTCCGAGTCGCGCCGCCAGGCCTACCGCGATGCCGTGACCGCGCTCGCGCCGATCGCGGCCAGCCGCCAGCTCGCCGCGATCCCGGCGCCGGCGCCGCCCGCCGTGGAGATGCCGGCCGCCGCGGCTTCGGCCGTGGCGACTTTGGTGGACGCGACGCCGGTGGCGACGCCGCCTGTGCGGCCGGAGCCGGCGCTCGTGCCCGAGTGGACATCCGCGCCGGGAGCGATGGTGCCCGCGGCCACCGCGGCCACGCCTGAGCCGGGCCCCGTCGCCGCGTTCGCCGCCGGCGCCGCGGGGCCGGCGGGTTCCGCCGCCGCGGCGGCGGAACTGAGCACGCTCGCGCGGGACCACCTCGCGCTGCACGGCCAGTTCATCGAGGGCCAGCTGCGGGTCGCCGAAGGGCTCGTCGACCTGCTGCGCCAGGCCCCTGGCGACGGCGTGGCCGGTCAGGAGATCGGGCTCGCCGCGCAGGCCGTGGCTCACCAGAGCCTTGCCACCGGCGACGCGCATGTGCGCGTCAACGAGATCCTCGCGTCGCTCGCCACCCTCGCGCCCAGCGGAGCGGTCGCGACCGGCCTGTCCGCCGGCGGGTCGGCGGCGGGTGGCCTGTCCGCCGGCCGATCCGGAAACGGGCTGGTCGGCGACGGCGGCCCACACGGCGACCAGCCCAGTGGCATCGGCCAGCCACCGGTGGCGGCCAGTCTCACCCATGCGATCCCTGCCCAGGCCGGACCGTCGGCCGGCGGCTACCTGAACGGCTCGTCCAACGGGCACGCGCCGAGCACGCACCCCGCCGCCGGTCCGGACCCTGACGTGGCGGCACCCACGGCCTCGGCCTTGGAGAGCTGGCTGCCGGCGGGAGCGACCGACCTGCTCGACCGCCCCGCGCCGGCGAGCTTGCCGACTGCCGCCGCCGCGGCTCCGGCTGTGGATTCGGCGACGGTGTCCGCGGCGGTTGCTGAGGTGGTGGCGGGGAAGACGGGCTATCCGGTGGATGTGCTGGATCCGTCGATGGCGTTGGAGTCGGATCTGGGTGTCGACTCGATCAAGCGGGTGCAGATTCTGGGTGCGCTTCAGGACCGGTTCCCGGGTGTGCCGGCGGTGGGTCCGGAGCGGCTCGCCGAGCTGCGCACGCTCGCCGATGTGGCCAGCTTCCTGACCGACGGGCTGGCATCGGTGGGCGGGCCCGCCGCGCCGGCGAGCTTGCCGACTGCCGCGGCTCCGGCTGTGGATTCGGCGACGGTGTCCGCGGCGGTTGCTGAGGTGGTGGCGGGGAAGACGGGCTATCCGGTGGATGTGCTGGATCCGTCGATGGCGTTGGAGTCGGATCTGGGTGTCGACTCGATCAAGCGGGTGCAGATTCTGGGTGCGCTTCAGGACCGGTTCCCGGGTGTGCCGGCGGTGGGTCCGGAGCGGCTCGCCGAGCTGCGCACGCTCGCCGACGTGGCCAGCTTCCTGACCGACGGCCTCGGGCTCACAGCCGGGACGCCGGCGGCGGTGCCCGCCGCCGTGCCGCCCGCCGTCGCGCCCTCCTCGCGGCCAGTCCCGGCCTCGCCGGCAGCCGGCGGCGCCGGCCAGCCTCGCGACGCCGCCGACGAAAGCGCCGCCGCGGCGGCGGCCGTGGTCGAACGGATGCCGTTGGCGCTGCGGCGTATACCCGCCGCCGACCCACTCGACATTCCGTTCGGCACCGGAGCACGCGCGCTCATCATCAACCTCGGCGGCAGGGCCGCCGCCGCGTCCGAGGCGGACGACACCGGTGACAGCCCCGCCTCCAGGCTCGCCCGTCGCCTGGAGGCCGAAGGGCTGCGCGTCGACGTCGTCACCGTCGGCGCGACCAACCTGCCGCTGGACGCGGACCCCGGTCATACCAGCACCGGGCTCGCCGGCTGGGACGGCGGTGACGCGGAGGCCGCCCTCGCCGCCGTCGAGGACTTCACGCGCCTCGACCTCTGCCTGCTCCTCGTCGAGCCGACCGGCCTCGACAGCCGCGCCGAGGGCGCTCTCGTCGACCAGCCGGGCGCGGTGAGCGCCACCCGGAGGCTCGCCGACGCCGTGCTCATCGCCGGCCGGCTGGTCGACGCGCTGCGCACGACCGCGGCGGCTGGCCGGCGCGCGGCGTTCGTGGCCGTGACCCGGCTCGACGGCGCGCTCGGCCACCGGGGTGACGCCCCGGCGGCGGCCGCCATGACGGGCGGCGTCGCGGGCCTGGTGAAGACCCTGGTCCAGGAGGCGCCCGAGATCTTCTGCCGGGCGGTCGACGTCCATCCCGCTCTCGACGCGGCGGCGTTCACCGGCGCGGTCCTGCGGGAGGTCACCGACGTCGCCAGGGATGTCGTCGAGGTCGGAGTCGGCGAGGACGGTCTGCGCTGGGCTCCCAGTTATCTGTCCGCGGGTGACGGCTCGCGGGGCCAGACGCGGCCGGATGTCGTCGTCGACGGCGACGACCGGCCGCCGGTCGACGGGTCCGACGTGCTCGTCGTCACCGGCGGGGCGCGCGGCATCACCGCCCGCTGCGTCGAGGCGCTGGCCGTGGCCTGCCCGGCCGAGCTGGTCCTGCTCGGCCGGACGGAACAGGAGGACGACCCGGACTGGGCCCAGGGCGTGTCCGACGACCGGCTCAAGGCGGCACTCGTCGCCGCGACCCGCGCCGCCGGCGGCGCGCTCGACCTGCCGGCGGTGGACGCGGCCGCCCGGCGGGTCACCGCGTCCCGCGAGGTGCGCGCCACACTGGCGGCCCTGGCCTCGGCCGGCGCGAGCGCCCACTACCTGGCCGTGGACATCGCCGACCCGGCCGCCACCGCCCAGGCGCTGGCGCCGTGGCGCGAGCGGGCGACCGGCGTCGTCCATGGCGCGGGGGCGCTCGCCGACGCGCTGCTGGCCGACAAGTCGCCCGCGGCGGTCCGCGCCGTGCTCACCCCGAAGCTCGCCGGGCTGTCGTCGGTGCTCACCGCGCTGCGCGACGCCCCGCTGCGCCACCTGGTGCTGTTCGGCTCGGTGGCGGGCGCGTTCGGCAACCCGGGCCAGGCCGACTACGCGGCGGCGAACGAGGCCCTCACCCGCCTCGCCGCCACCGCCCGCCGCCGGCTGGACGGCCGGGTGGTCGCCGTGAACTGGGGCGCGTGGGACGCAGGCATGGTCGGCGCCGACCTTCGGGAGCTTTTCCTTGCCAGGGGCGTCACGCTGCTCGAACCGGCCGACGCGGCCGCGCGCTTCGTCGCGGAGCTCCTCGACGGCACCGGCCGGCAGGCCGCCGTGGTGGTCGGCGCCGCCTCGCCGCTGACCGGGCCGGCTGACACCCCCATGGGCCCGGCCGTCGCGACCGCCTGGGAACGCCGGCTCGCCGCTTCGGTGCCGTTCATCGCCCACAGATCGCTGGCCGGGCTGGAGACGGACCCGGTGATCGACGACCACCAGATCGGCCCGTCACCGGTTCTGCCGGCGACCGCCGGCCTCGGCTGGTTGATCAACGGTGTCGAGCGGGCGGTGCCGGGCCTGCGGGTGGTCGGCGCGGAGGACTACGAGGTGCACAAGGGCGTCGTGTTCGACGGCTCGCACCGGCGCGACTACTGGCTGGACGTCCAGCCAGGCCGGCCCGCCGCCGCCGACGCACACCCCGGCTCGCCCGCGCGGGTGCGCGCGGTGGTCCGTGGTGATGGCGGCACGGCGCTGCCCCCCTCGCACTACGCCGCGACGCTGCTCCTCGCTCCCGCGCCGCTGCCTGCGCCGGCACCCACCGCCGGCGCCTGGCCGCCGGTCATGCCGTGGCCGCCCGCTGACGCGACCGACGCGTCCTGGGTCTACGCCGAGGGCGTCCTCTCGCACGGTCCGCGGCTCGCCGGCATCCGTCGGATCCTCGTCCGCGAGCGGACCCGGCTCGTCGTCGAGTGCCAGCTCGCCGAGACGCCGCTCGCGGCCGGCGCGTTCGCCGGCGCGCTGCACAGCCCCGGCCTCGCCGACGTCCTGGTGGCCGCCGCGTCGCTGCTCGGCCGCTGGTACCTCGGCGACATGGGCTGCCTGCCCCTGGGCATCGGCCGGGCCGAGCTGTTCGCGCCGCTGCCCGACGATGATCCGTTCGTCACCGTCGTCGACGACCTGCGGCCCCGCTCGTCGGGCGTGACGGTGACGGTGACGGCATACCGCCCGGATGGGCTTGTGCTGCAGCGGCTCTCGGAGGTCTCGCTCGTGCCTACGCCCGACATGGCCGAGCACATCCGCGCGGCGGCTCGCCGACGCGACGCCCGGACGGAGGCCTGACGGTGACCAGCCCGACCATCACAAGCGCGGCGCACGCGGACCGCGGCGGTGCCGCGGCCCTGGATGTCCTCGACGAGCTCGCCTTCGACGGCGACCCGGCCGACCCGAGCGTCTGGACCGCCGTCACCGGCGGCGCTCCAAGCTGGGACGACAGCGCGGGCGAGCCCGCCGATATGGCCAGCGGGGACCCGGCGTCGGGCGAACGGGGTGACCTGGCGGCCGAGCTGGTGGGCCAGCTGCGTAGGGGGCTGGTCGCCGCGCACGCTTCGGCGCTGCGAGTCCAGACCGCGTTCGCCGACCAGGCATTGACGCTGCTGCGCGAGGCGGTCTCCGCGCCCGTGCCGTCGACGGCCACCACGGCCGTCAGGCCGCCCGTCATCGAACCTCCGGTCATCGAGCCGCGGGTCGCTCTGCCGGCCGAGATCACAGTGGCGACCGAACTCACCCCGGCCATGCCGGCGGACACCGGCGGCTGGCTGACGCTGCCCGCGCTGCTGCGAGCCGCCTGGGCGGAGCTTGCCGCCCGGTCGGCGCACCTCGCCAGCCTCCCGCCGGGCGGTCTCGAACTGACCCGTGCGACTGTGCGGGCCCTGGGCCCGCTGCCCGCGGCCGGTGAGCGGCTGTGGCTGCACGCGACGACCCGGACCGCCGGCGGCGTCGCCGGTGCGGCCGGCACGGGCGGCACCGACGCCGGCCTCACCGTCGAGATGCGGATCGACGGGCCGTCCGGGCCGATCGTCCAGGTGACCGACTGCCTGCTGTCGCTGGCCACCGCGGGCGTCGACCGCCCAGCGGCGCGCGGCGGCGCGGGCGGTGCGGTCACCCGGCCCGCCAGCCGGGAGCCGGGGCCGTACGCGTGGACACCGCGTTGGACGGAGCCGGCGTTCAAGCCGCTCGCCCGCGCGGCCGTGAACATGCTCGACGCGGCGGCGCTGGGACAGCTCGCGCGGGGCGACGTCGCGGGTGTCCTCGGCGCTGCCTACGACCAGGAAGGCGCGAATCCCGCGATCCGCCTCGCCGGGCCGTGGCCGCTCGCCGCCGTCACCGAGCTCGCGCCGCGCGGCGGTCAGCTCGGCCGTGGCCTGCTGCGCGCGGCGGCGTCGCCAGTACCGCCGGCCGGTGTGCCTGGCGCGGACACGGCGCTGTGGGCGCTGGACGCCGCCTGGCAGGCCGTCTCGGTCTTCGCGCTCTACCTGGGCCTGCACCTGGTGATGGCCGACAGCCACCTGGACGTCGCGCTGCCCGACCCGCGCCTTGTGCTTCCCGACGGGATCGGCTTCGCGGACGTCGAGATCCACGACACCGCCGGGCTTGGCGCCGCCGGGTTCGACACGGCCGGGCCCGAGGTGGAGCTGGAGCTGACCGTCACCGACGTCGACCTGGTGCCGCGGCCGTGGCTGCGCGGCGACGTGGCGCTGCTTGCCGGCGGGCGGCCGGTCGCGACCGTGCGGGGGATGGCCGTCGCCGTCCGCGAGGCTCCCGGCGCGCCCATCGCCCCGCTCACCGGCGGGGAGGTGCCCGGCTTCCTCGGCCGGCGCGGCCCCGACGGGACCAGGGCGCTGCTCGGGGAGCTGCACATGGCGCACGGCGCCCGCGGCGACCTCGCCATCGCGCTCGGGCCCGAGTTCGCCTCCTCGATGGGCCGGCGCGCCTGCCGGCTGCCGGGCGGCGGCCTGCGCCTCGTCGACCGGTTCATGTCCGTCCAGGGGCGGCGCGGCGAGCTCGGCGGCGGCGCGACCGCCGTCACCGAGTACGACTCGCCGGCCGACGCCTGGTACTACGCCGACAGCGCCACGCCGACGATGCCCAACGTCATCCACATGGAGACGTCGCTGCAGTCGGCGCTCATGCTCGGCTACTACCTGGGCGCCACCCTGACCGCCCCGGACGAGCAGTACTGCCTGCGCAACCTCGACGGCACCGCGACGCTGCTGCGCGACGTCGACCTCGCCGGGCGCACGATCCGCCAGACCTCAACGCTGCTGTCCACCACCGTGCTGACCGGCGCGGTCCTGCAGAACTTCTCCTACGAGCTGGCCGTCGACGGCGAGCCGTTCTACGCCGGCGAGTCGCTGTTCGGCTTCTTCAACGACACCACCCTGGCCAACCAGAACGGCCTCGACGGCGGCGACCACGTGCCGACGTGGCTGGAGCGGACCCGGCCGCCCGCCGCGGCGGCGCGCACCATCGACGTGGCCGGCCGCCGCGCGGCCGGCGCGCCGCTGTGCGCGACCGGCGCGATGGCGCTGCTCGACGAGGTCACCGTCGTCGACGGCGGCGGCGACCACGGGCGCGGCTACCTGCACGCGACCCGCGAGGTACGCGCCGACGACTGGTTCTTCTCCCGGCACTTCTGGCTCGACCCGGTGATGCCCGGCTCGCTTGGCATCGAGGCCGTCATCCAGGCGATCCAGGAGTGGATGGTCGACACCGGCCTGGCCGACGGGCTCGACGAACCGGTGTTCGTCCTGCCGACCGGCCTGCCGATGAGCTGGCGGTACCGGGGCCAGATCCTCGCCGAGGACGGCGAGATGACCATCGAGGCGCACATCCGCGAGGTCCTGCGCGGCCCGGGACGGGTCCGGGTCGTCGCCGATGCCAGCGTCTGGAAGCCGGGACTGCGCATCTACGGACTCACCGACATAGCGGCGGAGATCCGCGCCGCCGACGCGCGCGGCCAGGACGTGGGCGACCTCGTCCCGACCGGCGGGCGCGGCGAGCGCGGCGAAGGAGCCTGAGCATCGTGACGACACCACCCCCAGCCCTCGCACGACCGGCCCCGCCCATGACATCCGTCCCACCCCAGGCGGTCCGGCCCGCGGCGGGCGGCCCGCGCGCGGCCGGCCGAGGCGCCGACGTGCCGGCCACCCTCGACGCCGACGGTCTCGGACGCACGGGGCGCGACATCTACGCGGCGCTTGCCCGGGTGGGGAACCCCTGCCTGCTGGTCCGCGACCAGGCGGGCCGGCTCGCGGTGACCGCGGACCCGGCGGCCGCCCACGCCGCCGGCGCGGCGGTGCTCGCCGTCGCCCCGCCCACGCTGCCCGAGCAGCTCGGCGCGGCCGGGTTCCGTGCCGACCACGGCGTCCGCCTGTCCTACATGACCGGCGCGATGGCCAACGGCATCGCCTCGCCCCGGATGGTCATCGCCCTGGCCCGCGCCGGCCTGCTCGCGTCGTTCGGAGCCGCGGGTGTCCTGCCCGACCGGCTGGACACCGCGCTCGCCGAGATCCGCCGCGGCGTCGGCGCGGCGCCGTTCGCCTGCAACCTCATCCACAGCCCGAACGAGCTGGAGCTGGAGCGGGCCACCCTGGCCGCCTGCCTGCGCCACCAGGTTCGCTGCGTCGAGGCGTCGGCGTTCGTGGCGCTCACCCCGCAGATCGTCGCCTACCGTGTCTCGGGCCTGCACCGCGACCGGTCCGGCCGGCCCGTCGCCAGCCACCGGGTGGTCGCGAAGCTGTCCCGCCAGGAGGTCGCGGAGCACTTCCTGCGCCCCGCGCCCGAGCCGATCGTGCGGGCGCTGGTGGCGGCGGGGACCGTCACCGCCGAGCAGGCCGAGCTGGCGAGGGCGGTGCCGATGGCCGACGACGTCACCGTCGAGGCCGACTCCGGCGGGCACACCGATCGTCGCCCGCTCGCGGTGCTCCTCCCGGAGATCATCCGGCTGCGCGACGCCGTCGCCGCCGAGCTCGGCTACCGGCGCCCGCCACGGGTCGGCGCCGCGGGCGGCATCGGCACGCCCGCGGCCGTGCTGGCCGCGTTCGCGATGGGCGCCGCCTACGTGGTCACCGGCTCGGTCAACCAGTCGTGCGTCGAGTCCGGCCAGTCGGAGCCGGCGAAGGCGCTGCTGGGCCGCGCCGGCCCGACCGACGTCGACCTCGCGCCCGCGTCGGACATGTTCGAGATCGGCGCCGAGGTCCAGGTGCTGCGGTCCGGCACGATGTTCGCCGGCCGCGCCCGGCGGCTGCTGGAGATGTACCGGGCGCACGACGGGCTCGAGGCGCTGCCCGCCGCCGACGTCGACTGGCTGGAGCGTTCGGTGCTGCGCCGCCCGGTCGCCGATGTCTGGGCCGACACCGTCGCCTACTTCAACCGCCGCGACCCCGAGCAGATCACCCGCGCCGAGGGCAACCCGAAGCGGCGGATGGCGCTGGTATTCCGCTGGTACCTCGGCCTGTCGTCGAGCTGGGCGATCTCCGCGGCCGCCGACCGGGTCACCGACTACCAGATCTGGTGCGGCCCGGCGCTCGGCGCGTTCAACGAGTGGGCCGAGGGCAGCTACCTCGCCGACGTGACCAGCCGCAGCGTGGTCGACGTCGCGGATGAGCTGATGCTCGGCGCGGCCTACGCCGCCCGGGCGGCCGCCCTGCGCTTCGCCGGCGGGTACCTGCCGGCCGCCGCGGCCGGCTACCGGCCACCCGCCGGCGCACCCGCCGGCTCCGTCGCCGCCACCCTCGTCGCCGGTGGCCCCGTCGCGTACCGGGGCGCGGCGTGAGCGCCTCCGGAGCGCCCGCCACCGCGCGGCCCGCCGGGGAAGCCGGCGCGGGCCGAGACGTCGTCGACCGGTCGGCGTGGCACCTGTGCGGGCGCTGCCGCGCACTGCTCTATGGCAAGCGGTTCCTCGCGACCGCCCGGGTCTGTCCCGACTGCGGCTGGCACGCCCCGCTGACCGCGCCGGAGCGGATCGCGCTGCTGCTCGATCCAGGCTGGTCCGAGCTCCCGACGCCCGAGCCGGCGGACCCCGACCCGCTGCGGTTCACAGACACCCGGCCGTACGCCGAGCGGCTGGCGAAGGCCAAGACGGCGACCGGCCTCGACGAGGCGGTGCTCTGCGCGCGCGGCCACCTGGACGGGGCGCCGGTCGTCGTCGCCGCCATGGACTTCCAGTTTCTCGGCGGCAGCCTCGGCTCCGCGGTCGGGGAGGCCATCACCCGCGCGGGGGAGCTGGCGCTCGCCGAGCGGGTGCCACTGCTGCTGGTGACGTCGTCCGGGGGAGCCCGCATGCAGGAGGGCGTGCTCTCCCTCATGCAGATGGCCAAGACCAGCCAGATGCTCGGCCGGCTCGACGAGGCCGGCGTGCTCACCATCGCGCTGGTCACCGATCCGACGTTCGGCGGCGTGGCCGCGTCGTTCGCGACCCTGTGCGACGTGATCGTGGCCGAGCCGGGTGCCCGGCTCGGCTTCGCGGGGCCGCGGGTGATCGAGCAGACGATCCGCCAGAGCCTGCCGCCGGGCTTCCAGACGGCCGAGTTCCTGCTGGAGCACGGCATCGTCGACCAGATCGTGCCGCGCGGCGACCTGCGCGCGATGCTGTCGCGCCTGCTGACCGTCGCGGCCTCGGGCCGCCGCGCGCCCGCCACGGCCCAGGCGGCCGACAGCCAGCCGGCGCCGAGTGGCGCCGCGCCGGCTGGTCCCGCGCCGTCGGGAAGCATGATCACCGACCCGTCGCGGCTGCCGCCCAGGCACCCGTGGGACGTCGTCCGGCTGGCGCGCGGGCTCACCCGGCCGACCACGCTGGACCTGGTCTCGCTCATGCTCGACGACTTCAACGAGCTGCACGGGGACAGGGCGGGTGCCGACTGCCCGGCCATGGTCGCGGGCCTCGGCCGGCTCGGCAACCTCGGCGTCGCCGTCATGGGAACCCAGAAGGGGCACACCGTCGAGGAGCTGACGGCGCGCAACTTCGGCATGCCGAGCCCCGCCGGCTACCGCAAGGCGGCCCGGGTGATGCGGCTGGCCGCGAAGCTCGGCCTGCCCGTCGTCACCTTCATCGACACGGCGGGCGCCCACCCCGGGATCGAGGCCGAGGAACGCGGCCAGTCGGTCGCGATCGCCGAGAACCTCCGGCTCATGGGCGCGCTCCCGGTGCCCGTCGTCGCGCTCGTCACCGGCGAGGGCGGCAGCGGGGGAGCGCTCGCGCTCGCCGTCGCCGACCGGGTCCTCATGTGCGCGAACGCCGTCTACTCGGTGATCAGCCCCGAGGGGTGCGCCGCGATCCTGTGGAAGGACCCGGCGGCGGCGCCGCGGGCCGCGGAGGCGCTGCGGGTCGACGCCCGCCAGCTGCTCGGCCTCGGCGTCATCGACGCCGTCGTGCCCGAGCCCGACGGCGGCTCGGGGGCTGACCCCGTACAGGCCGCCGCTCTCGTCGAGGCCGCGCTGCGCGACGTTCTCGGCGAGCTCGTCGGCCAGGGGCCGGCCGAACTCGTCGCCGGCCGGCACGCCCGCTTTCGCCGCTTTGGCGCGCCCGCGCCGTCCCCGGAGTCGCCGTCCACCGCATCCGCGCCGTCCGCCGAGCCCACGCCGCCGACCTCACCCGCGCCGACGGCGTCCACCGCGTTCCCGGCGGCCGGCGCCGACGCGCCACACGGGCAGGCCGACGGAAACGGGGGGCCTGTGGCCGACGGTGGCGCCGAGAAGGCAGACCCGACCGCCGCAGAGCAGGGAGCCCCCGCATGAGCACCATCAGTACCGCCCGCCGCCCCGACACTCCTCCATCCGGCGCGGACCTGGCCGGCGACGGCCATACGCCGCCCGGCGTCGCCGACCACTCCGGCCCGGCTCTGGCCGGCCTCGGCGTCGCCGACCTGGACCTCGTCCTCACCGCGGTCCGGCACAACGCTGTCGCGCTGTGCGAGGAGGCCGGCCGGCCCCCGACGCGCCTGCGCGTCACCGCCGGGCCGCTGACCGTCGAGGTCTCCTGGTCGGACGGCGGCTCCGCCGGCACGGCGGGATACGGCTGGGACGAGCCCACCACGAACGGCGTCGACCAGGCCGCCGCGAACGGCTGGTCGCGGCGCGGTGTCCCGGCGCCCCGACGGGACCTGGCGCCGGCGGGCGCCGCCACGGGCAGGGGCGCCGCACCGGGCGCCGCCACCGCCACCGGCGCGGCTGCCGACGACGACCGCCAGGCTGGCCGGGAGGCCGGTGGGCCGCCGGCCGCGGGCCAGATCGAGGTGACCTCGCCCAGCGTCGGGGTCTTCTACCACGCGCCCGAGCCGGGGGCGCGCCCGTTCGTCCGGGTCGGCGACACGGTCAAGGCCGGCCAGCAGCTCGCCATCCTCGAGGTGATGAAGCTGATGATCCCGATCGAGGCCAGCCAGTCCGGCCGGATCGTCGAGGTGTGCCGGCCGGACGGCGGCGGCGTCGAGTTCGGCGACCGGCTGTTCCTGCTCGCCCCGGTGGCCGCGGCCTGATGGTCACCACTGTCCTGATCGCCAACCGGGGCGAGATCGCGCTGCGGGTCGTGCGCACCTGCCGCGAGCTCGGCCTGCGCACCGTCGCCGTCTACTCGACCGCCGACCGGGACTCGGCCGTGGTCCACCAGGCCGACCGCGCCATCCACATCGGCCCGGCGCCCTCCGGGCGCAGCTACCTCAGCATTCCCGCGATCATCGAGGCGGCTCGGCTCGGCGGCGCGGACGCCATCCATCCCGGCTACGGGTTCCTCTCGGAGAACCCGGACCTCGCCGAGGTCTGCGAGGCCGAAGGGCTGACGTTCGTCGGGCCGCCGTCGGGGGTGCTGGAACGCCTCGGTGACAAGGCCGTCGCCCGGGCGATGATGGTGGCTGCCGGCCTGCCGCTGCTGCCCGGCAGCCACACCGCCCTCGACCACGCCGACGAGGCGCGGGCGTTCGCGGACTCCATCGGCTACCCGGTCATCATCAAGGCGGCCGCGGGCGGCGGCGGCCGGGGCATGCGGATCGTGGTGCAGCCGGAGGAGTTCCTACGCGCCTACACCGAGACCCGCGCCAGCGCGCAGGCTGTCTTCGGCGACGGCCGGGTGTATGTCGAGCGTTACCTGCCGTCGGCCCGGCACGTCGAGATCCAGGTGCTCTTCGACCAGTACGGCAACGGCGTGCACCTCGGCGCCCGCGACTGCTCGGTGCAGCGCCGCCACCAGAAGCTGGTCGAGGAGACCCCGGCCCCTGGCCTGCCCGCCGACCTGGTGGAGCGGATGGGCCGGGACGCGCTGCGCGGCACCGGCGCGGCCGGGTTCGTCGGCGCCGGCACGGTCGAGTTCCTCGTCGACCCGGACGGCAACTACTACTTCATGGAGGTCAACTGCCGCCTGCAGGTCGAGCACCCCGTGACCGAGATGGTCACCGGCATCGACATCGTCGCCGAGCAGTTCCGGGTCGCCGCCGGGGAGAAGCTCGACCTCACCCAGGACGCGGTCCAGCCGCGCGGCGCCGCGCTGGAGTGCCGGATCAACGCCGAGGACCCGGCCCGCGCCTTCGCGCCGACACCCGGCGTGCTCGAGGAGTGCCGCCTGCCCGGCGGGCCGTTCGTGCGGGTGGACAGCCACGCCTTCCCCGGCTACCGGATCCCGGCGATGTACGACTCGCTGCTGGCCAAGCTCGTCGTCTGGGCGCCGGACCGTGACGGCGCGCTGCGCCGGATGCGCGCCGCGCTCGAGGAGCTGCGGCTCGCCGGCCCCGGCGTGTCGACGACGGTGCCGTTCCTGCGCCAGGTGCTCGACGACTCCCGGTTCCGCTCGGCCACCCACGACACCTCGCTCGCCGACGCCCTCCGTCAGTCCGCCCCACCTGGTCTGGGCAGCCACGCTCGGTGACGCGGCGGGACCGGGTCGGCGGGCCCCGCGTCCACGCCGACGGGCCGGCGTCCACGCCGACGGGCCCCGCATCCACGCGAAGTGCCTGGCCATGGCAGAGTCGGGGTTTCTGGTGGTGCGGGGGCGGCCAGAATGACAGGGTGGGGGCTGTCGGACTTTGGCCGGGGTTTGGCGACGGAGGAGCCGGGTGCGTCCGAGCACAGGACTAGGAGACGCCACGCCGCTGCCGCGGCGAGTGCGTCGGCCGGTGCCGCCCGCGAAGGGGCCCGTCACGTTCGTGGACGACCCAGCCCTGCTGGAGCGCGTCGCCGAGCGGCTGCGCGTCCTCGACCTCCGCCGTCTCGCCGGTCTGCGCCGCCTGAACTAGTGCCGGTCGCGCGGAGGTGGCGTGGCCGGCAGAATGCGGGCGATGAAGCTTTCGGGCCGACCAGCTGAGGCCGTAGCCACGGGCGCGGTCACCGGCGCCGCCACGGGACCGGTGGCCCAGGGGCTTGGCGGGTCGCTGACGGACGTGCCGGGGATCGCCGTCGGGCATGCGCAGCGGATCGGCGGCGGGTGGCGGACCGGGGTGACCGTCGTCCTCGCGCCGCCGGGCGGGGCGGTCGGCGGAGTCGACGTCGCCGGCGGGTCGCCGGGGACCCGGGAGACCGATCTGCTCGACCCTCGCAACGCCGTCGAGCTGGTACACGCGGTGGTGCTGACTGGCGGGAGCGCCTTCGGGCTGTCAGCCGCGGACGGGGTGATGCGCCGGCTCGCGGACGCGGACATCGGCTTCCCGGTCGGGCCGGCGGGGGTCGTCCCGATCGTCCCCGGAGCGGTGATCTTCGATCTGGGCCGCGGTGGCGCCTCGCCGGCGTCACACGCGGTACCCGGGCCGGAGCTCGGCGCGCTCGCCTACGACAACGCGACCGCCGGGCCCATGGCGCGCGGCACCGTCGGCGCCGGGACGGGCGCGGTCAGCGACGCCCTCGCGGGCGGGGTCGGCGGGGCGTCGACAGTGCTCGGCGACGGGACGACCGTGGCGGCGTTGGCCGTGGTCAACTCGGCGGGCTCCGCCGTCGACCCGCGCACCGGCCGTCTCTACGGCGACCTGGACGCCGAGCTACCTCCGCCGGACGCCCAGCTGCTCGCGGCCTGGCTGGCCTCGGACCGGGCGCCGAGGCCGTTCCCCCCGGACTTCGCCACGGCGGCCCACGAGTCCGGCCCGCGGGGCTCGACGCCCGCCCAGGCGCCGGCTCCGGGCCTGCTCATGAACACCACGATCGGTGTCGTCGCGACTGACGCCATACTGACGAAGGCCCAGTGCTGGCGGCTCGCCTCGAGCGCGCACGACGGGATGGCGCGGGCGATCCGCCCGGTGCACACGATGGTTGACGGTGATTCCGTCTTCGCCCTGGCCACCGGCGCCCGCCCGGCGGGCAACCTCAACGAGCTGCTCGCCGCCGCGGCGGACACCTTCGCCCGCGCCGTCGCCGACGCCCTTTACCAGGCGACCGGCTACCCCGACCTCCCCAGCTACCGCCAGCTCCTGCTCGGCGGCCACCAGTCGGCGTAGCTCCCGGTGTCAGCGCAGCGCGGAGACGAGGCGATGGTCACCGGCCAGGGCGTCGTCCGCCGTGGCGGGGGAGTCGGCGCGGGTGAGGATGGAGGCGAGGATCTCACCGGCGCGGACGGCGACGTTGGACAGCAGGGTCGACGAGATGCCGTGGGTGTGTTCGGTGGCTCCCGTGATGTAGACGGCGGCCGTGGCGGGACCGGCCGTGACCAGGCGGTAGTCGCGGGTGAACAGCGGGCGGCCCGCGTCGTCGACGCGGTACGCCTCGGCGGCCTCGCCGAGCAGCGCGCGCGGCTCCCGTGGCCGGTAGCCGGTGGCGAACACGACGACGTCGACGTCGAGGTCGCGTCGCTCGCCGGTTGGCAGGAACTCGACGATCGCGCGCACCCCGTCGTCCAGCCGCTCCAGCTCCGCGAGCCGGGAGGCACGCAGCAGGTGCAGGCGGCGCGGGCCGCGCACCTTCTCCTGGTAGACCCGCCGGTACAGGTCCTCGATGAGATCCATGTCGACGACGGAGTAGTTGGTCGAGCGGTGGTAGTCGGTGAGCATCCGGCGGACGTCCGGCGACGCCTCGAAGAAGTCGTCGACGGCGTCCGGGTCGAAGATCTGGTTGGCGAACGGGCTGTTGTCCGCCGGGCTGTAGCCGTAGCGGGCGAAGACGGCGTGGACCTCGGCGCTGGGGAACGTCCGGTGCAGGTGGTCGGTGACCTCCGCACCGCTCTGGCCAGCACCAATGACCATGAACCGGCCGTGCCGCAGCGGCGGCAGGTTGCCGAGCCGGTCAAGCAGATCGCGGTTGTGCCAGACCCGGTCATCCAGCGCGACGCCGGCCGGAAGCCGCGGCTCCAGCCCGAGCGCGACTACGACGTCGCGGGCACGGCGGACGACGGTGTGGCCGTCGCCGTCCTGGCTCACGACGTCGACGTGGGTGATCTCACCGTCCTCGACTACTGGGCGCAGGGTCGTCACCGTCTGGCCGTATTGGACCAGGTGGTCGAGCCGGCCGGCCGCCCACTCCAGGTAGTCGTGGAACTCGTGGCGCAGCGGGAACATCGTCTTGTGGTTGATGAAGTCGACCAGCCGCCCGAGGCCGTGCAGATAGGCCAGGAAACTGAAGTCGCTGGTCGGGTTGCGCAGCGTTACCAGGTCCTTGAGGTAGGAGACCTGCATCGTGGCGCCCTCGATGAGCATCCCGCGGTGCCAACCGAACCGCTCCTGGCATTCCAGGAAGACGGCACGCCGTCGGTCCCGCTCGTCAACGCGCGTGTTGTGCTCCTCGATCGCGATCGCCAGGGCCAGGTTCGCCGGACCGAACCCGACGCCGATGACGTCGTAGAGCTCCGACGCCGTCGTCTGCGTTGACTGCGGTGCCGCGGGATGCGGTCGCCCTACCACGGGTGCCTCCGGTGGGTGTGGGTGCGGGTTGGCTGGTGCGGAACGACGGCCGTCGTACAGCCGGGCAGGTCGGGCAGGGCGGGCAGCGGACGGGCGCCGGCGCGCCGGCGGAAACGCCGGCTCGCGCTCCCTGCGCGCCGCCGCCGTTCGGCCTGGTGGGGAGACCGCGCGGGCCGGCCTCTGTCGTCCGGTCGGCCGTGCCTTCTCGGGGCGTCAGCCGGTTCGCTCGCCAGGACGTGCGGGCGGGCGGGCGTGCTGACGGCCCGGGGCGCGGAGCTGGCCGCTCGGGGGAGGTGACATCCCCGACGCCGGCGAGTCCGGGGACCGCGGGTTGGGACGGAAGGGGCGGACGGCCAGCGCGGCGGTGTCAGGAGACGGCGCCGTTGACGCCGAGGACACCGGAGCCGACGCCGACGATGCCGGAGTCGACGACGTCGGGGATGGCATGGGCGGCCAGGTGACCGCCGTTATCGATGTCGATGTCGACGACCCGGACCTGCTCGCCCTCGATGAGGCCCGCCGCGGCCGTCAGCTCCTGGTCGATCTTGATCGAACCGACGCGGTGCGGGTCGGCCTGGGTGGCGGCGGCGCGATGGATCTTGCTTGTGAGCAAGGACCGGTACACGGGGACGTACTCCCTGGATGAGGCGTCGGGCTACTGGGTCATGCCGCCGGGCGGCGGGTGCAACGGTGCCTCGGTGCCGCGGGTCGAACGGTGCCGTGAGCGGCGGTTGGCGCGGCGGCGCGGGGCGACGGCGCGGTGTCACCCGCGCGCTGGTGGCGGCGGGCCGGGTACGTCGGGTGGTCAGGTCGGTTGCTCATGGTGACCATACCGGTGCATTTCGCGGCTCCTAAAGTTAGGCTAGCCTAAGTGGTCGTCGATGTCATGTGGCGACGTCCGCGGTCACGTCGCCGGGCCTCTCGTCGGGCCGGCCGGGGTCCGGGTGGTCCGGGTGTGGGTTCGCGGGGCGGGCCTCCTGTAACCGTCGGCCTGGCTGGCGGCCCAGCCCCTGGGTGGCGCGCCGGCCTGACCGGTAGGATTGCTGCTGGTTAAGTTAGGTTTCCCTAATATCCGTCTCGCCGCAAGGGCTGCCGCCGTGGTCGCTCTGCCGGATGGGAAGGCCCGAAGCGGGCGGTCGCGCTCGGCTACCAATCGGGAGGTGTGTCGCGTGCGCCGGCGGCACCCATCACCCGCGCTGGTCGTGTCGCTCGGTCTGCCGTCCCGCGCGAGATCACGTCGGGGAGCTCGGTCGACGGCCTCGTGTCGCGGTCCTCGTCTTACCTTTGGCCGTCATGGCCCGGCACGGCGGCTGCCGGTGCTGCTACACCTTGCGGTCGGGCGGTTACCGTATAGAGTCACGTGCTGACTACGGAGCGATGTCGCAAGCGGGCTGGAGGCAACGGTGAATCTCGCCCCGCGCCGCCTGGAGTGGGTGCCGCTCGCGTCGGATCGAGGGAGGTCGAGTGTGATCCGACGTCACGCGGACGCACGCTCAGGTGTCATGAATATTACGTATTCGCACGGTTACCGGCTGTTGCGCGATGAACCTCACCGTGACTGAGGCGCGGCCGTGAAGCATTGTTGGGAGAAACCGAATTCTGGATGGGTGAACCTGATGCATGTTGTGAGCGGCAACACTTCTTCTGCTCGTCGGAAGCCCCGGTTAGTAGCCGAGGCCCCCTCCGTTCCGAGCCAGCCGAGGCGGCTTCACCAGCCGCCCGCCGCGGCCACGCCAGGCCGCCCCAGCTGGGTGGCTGTCCGCCTGCACGCGGCCCTCTCAAGCGCCGACCGCCCGCTTCGGGCCCGCTCCCTCGCCTATGACCTCGGTCTCTCCGCCGCCGAGGTGACCGTCGAACTGCGTCGTATGCAGGATCTCGGCGTCGCGGCCTCGCGTGACCGCCGCTGGACCATCGTCGGGGCCGCTCCCACGACCGCCGACGCGCCGGCCGCCGCCCCCTCGCGCAAGAGCGCCTGAACCGTACCGGGCCGCGGGCGGCTGTTACCCTCGCCGTTTGTACCGGGTACGGACGCTGTTTAGGCCAGCCAGGCTCCCAGTGCGGGCCTCGGCCAGGGAATGTCGATTTCCTGACAACGGTCCGCCGGTGTACCCGGTGGCAAGACCCGCATCGGCCCTTTTGGGCGGCCCTTGTGGGCCGTCGCGGCCGGGGGAAATGACTCCTCGCCGCGGGACCGCCTCCCGCTGACCGAGTCCGATCGCCGAGCCCGATCGCCGGTGCCGGTGACGAGCCGCCCGGCCCCAGTGGCAGGCCGCTCGTGCCGGTGGCGGGTCCCGCGCCTAGACGGCCAGGCCGCCGGACGTGCGGGAGAACCGCCCGGGCAGTGATGGCTGGCCGCGCGCGCCGCCCGCCCTGGCCGCCGTTCCGCGCCGCGCGCTGTCTCCGGCAGCCGGAAACCAGGCACGCCGAGCATCCGCATCTCCGGAACGCCCGCCGATCGCGCTACTCTCCGAAGTATGGGGGACACGTACGGGAAGCGAGAGACGACCGGGCCGCAGATCTACCTGCCCTGCGAGGCGTGCCGGGACTTCCAGCGGGCGCGTTCGCGCGCGCTCGACCGTCAGGTCGTGCTGACCTGGCCGCCCGGCCGCCGGCCGCAGGGCTGCACCTGCAAACAGGTCCGGCGCGACCGTGACGGCTAGGGCTCCGTCGCCGGTCGCCGGTCGCCGTCGCCGGTTTTGACGTTGCTGACCCGCCTCCGACGCGGCTGTCGGACCGCGGCCAGCCTGTCGTGCCCGGATTGGCGATGGCCACGGTCTCGTAACTCGCGGGGCCGCCTGGCGAAACGTCGATGGGCCGTAATGGCAGGTAGACGGGTACCACCGCGCGGCGCCGCTGCCTGCCGGTGACGCGTGGCTCCGCCAGGCCAGGCCCCGCGAGGCGGCGATTCGCCGAGCGCCGTGGCCGGGTGCGTGCGGGCCGCGCCGATGCTCCGGCCGACGACTGGACGGCCCTGACCATGGGCCGCGGAGGCGAGGGACCTACGTGACGACGACACCGGACTTCCCGCTGCTCGACATCGGCCGTTGGCGCGACGGCACCGGTGACCAGCGCTACCGGTTCGCCTGCGAGCTGGACGTGGCACTGCGGCAGTCCGGGTTCCTGCTGGTCGAGGGGCACCGGATCAGCGCCGGGCTGCGGGCGGACATCCGCGCGGCCGCCGCGCGGTTCTTCGCCCTGCCGGCAGGGACGAAGGCGGCCTACGCGACGGCGGTCGGCGGGCGCGGCTGGATCGCGCCCGGCAGCGAGGCCAACGCCTACTACGGCCAGGCTGTCGACTCGACCCGCGCCGACCTCAAGGAGAGCCTGACCATCGGGCGTACCTTCGCCACCGGCGACGTGGACGTCGACCAGACGTGGTTCGCCCCCAACGTGTGGCCGGCCGAGTGCCCCGAGCTCGCGGCGCTCTGCGAGCGTTATACGGACGAGGTCCGCGGCCTCTACGCTGACCTGCTGCGGGCCTGCGCCGTCGCCTTCGGCCTGCCGGAGCCCTGGTTCGCCGAGCGGGTGCGCTCCAGCCCGCACACCCTCAACATCAACCGCTACCCGCCGCGCTCGCGGACCGGAACCCCGCTCGACGGCCAGTTCCGGGTCGCCCCGCACACCGACTGGGGCGTTCTCACGGTCCTCGACCGTCAGCCCGGTTACGGCGGCCTTCAGGTCCAGGACCGCGCCGGCCGCTGGATGAACGCCCCCTACGAGCCGGACGCGTTCACCGTCAACGTCGGCGACCTGCTGGCCCGCTGGACCGGCGACCGCTGGCGGTCCACCCGTCACCGGGTGCTCCCGCCGCCGGCCGAGGCCCCGGACGAGGAACTGATCTCCCTCATCGTCTTCCTCGAGGCCGACGTCGACACGGTCGTCGAGCCGCTCGTCGCCGGCACGGCCTACGCCCCGATCGTCGCGGGCACCTACCTGCTCGAACGCGCCAACGCCGCCACGGTCGCCTAACCTCGCGGCCACGGCCACGGCCACGGCCACGGCGCCGGTCAGGCCACCCTGGTCAGGTCGCGTCAGGTCGCGTCAGTGGGGCAGCTTCTTGTCGGCGCAGACGGACAGGGCGGCGCGGGCGTCGGTGTAGATGGAGGTCGTCTCGGAGTTCAGCGCGTCCCGGTAGACCACGGCGAACGGCTGGGAGAGGTCGCCGTACTTCTTCTTGTCGGCGGTGGCGGCGGCGACGCCCAGGTCACCGGCGGCCCGCAGCCGCCGCCAGTCGACGTCGGTGGGGTGGGTCAGGGTCGGCTTGGTCCGCACGAGCGCCTCGCAGGCGGCCTTGGCGTCGCCGGGCGCGGAGCTTGCGGCCTTGCTCCCGCCACCGCAGCCGGCCAGCGCCACCGCGGCCGTGAGTGTCACGACGGCGAGGACAACCCGAACCGGCCAGGCGTTCGTGAGCATGCTGCCATCATCGACCATCGACCGCGTCCAAGACAGGAGCCAGGCGGTTTCCACCGGCGATCCCTGAGGTCCCGAGCTAGCCGCTTCCGCTCCTGCGGGCCCACAGGACGGTGCCGTCCTCGAGGCAGATGACGAGCTCACCGTCGTCACGCATCCAGAGGTACGTGCCAGACCCGTGGGTACCCGAGTTCCAGTACACGGTCGTCTCGTCGGTGCCGTAGAGCACGAGGTCGCCGTCGTCGCGCATCACGGCGTAGGCCGCCGCGGTCCCGCTGGTCCCGGACTCCCAGGCGGGGGTGACCGGGCCGGGGCCTTCGGAGTACACGACGAGGTTCCCGTCGAACTGCAGGGCCGCGACGAACCGGCCGTTGCCCGACACCAGCTTCTGGCCCTGTTCCATCCGCTGGCCGGAGTGGAGGATGGCCTGCGCCGCGGCGGGCTGGGCCGTCTGCGTGGGCGGGACCTGCGAGCGCGTGCCGCCCGTCGGCGGCGTCGTGGAGCCCGCGGCGCTCGGTGCCGGCTGTGTCAAGGCCGGCGGCGGCGATGGCTCCGTCCCGACCAGGAGCGAGGATGTCGGCGTGGCGCCGGTGGGCAGGCCGGCACTGAGGCTGGTACCGAGCGACGGCTCGCTCACCGTGCTTGGCCCACGGCTGCGCGGTACCAGCATCAGGGCGAGGGCGACGACCACGACGATGGTGAACGCCGCCGGTATCCACCAGTGCGGCACCGTGCGGCGCGGCCCGGTGCCCGGCTGCTTCGCGGCGGTGCCCGGCGCCCGCTGCTCCGCGCCGCCCGCCAGGTCGTCGGGTGTCGCGGGCTCCTGGCTCGGGTCTACCGGTTCCTGGCTCGGGTGTACCGGCCGGCCGTCCGCCGGGGTGCCGCGCGCCCTGGGCGGGGTCCCGTTGGACAACGACGGCGGGCCGGCGGGGCTGGGCAGCAACGGCGGGAGCGTGGCGTGGATGACGGGCGCGTCGGCGACGAGGACATCGTGGGACGGGGGCGGTGCCGGGGCCGGGGTGGCGGGCGTGACGGGCAGGCCGAGCGCCGCCTGGGTGCTCCGGATCGCCGCGGCGAACGCGGCGGCTGACGGCCACCGGTCCTCCCGGTTGACGGCGAGGCCCCGCCGCAGCAGCGCGCGCAGCGGCCCGGACAGGCCTATGTCGGCGTCGCGGGGCAGGCCGTAGCCGACCCGCTCGATGAAGGCGCCCGTGCCCTCCCCGGGCAGCTGCTCGAACGGCGGCGTGCCCGTCAGCATCTCGAACAGCGTCGCCGCGAGGCTCCACACCTCCGACCTCGGCGAGAACCGGCCGTGGAAGAGCACCTCCGGCGCGGCGTAGGCCTGGGTGAAGCCCTTGACGGTGACGGACGAGCGGCCCGACGCCACCCAGACCGAGACGCCGAAGTCACTGAGCAGGGGATGCCCGTCGCCGGTGAGCAGGATGTTTCCCGGCTTCACGTCGCAGTGCAGGACCGGCGGGGTCAGCCCGTGCGCCCAGGCGAGCGTGTCGGCGACGAGGACGCCGGTGCGCAGGGCCTCGGCCTGGGTGAGCGGCCCACTGCGGCGCAGCGCCTTGGAAAGGGCGCCACCCGCGACGAACCGCATGCACAGCCAGGGGCGGCCGCTGGGGGTGACCCCGGCGCTGTGGACGGAGACGACGCCCGGGTGGGCACTCAGCCGGCCCAGCGTCGCGCACTCGAGGCGGAAGGCGGCGAGCGCCGCCGGGTCGTCCGTGAGCGGCCCGGTGAACAGCTTCAGCGCGACGGTGCGGCTCAGCGCCTCGTCGTACGCCCGGTACACCTGGCCGGCCGACCCGGATCCGACGGGCACCAGCTGGCGGAAGTTGGGCGGGAGGTCGCGGTCGAACCCGGAGTCCGCCGATGAATCGACCGTCATTCCCGTCCCCCGCACCGCTGGAGTCCAGCCCTTGTCAAGCCTACCGAGATCGGGATTAAACGACCGGTAAAGGCGGCGGTGCGGACTGTCCGTGCGGCGGGGGTGCACCGTCGGTGACGCCCCCGTAGGGAGCGTCCTTCCCGGCCGGGCCGACGGGCGGAGGCGCGCGGCCGCTCCGCGGGCCCGGTGGGAAGCCTTCTGCCTGGCGGGACCGCGTGCGGACTGGGCCGGCCCTCGTTGGCCGTGCCCGGCGCCGTCCTCATGATCAGGAGTAGCGGGTGAGGAAGTCGACGAGGTGGCGGGTGAAGACGGGGCGGGTGCGGCGTTCCAGGTGGATCCAGTGGCCGGCGCCGGTCAGGTGGACGACCTCGACCGACGGGTGGTCCTCGGCCAGCTGCTTGGCGTGGGCGGTGGTGAACACGGCACCGAGCGCCTCGTCGGCGGCGAGGAGGAAGACCGGCGCGGGCACCGGCGCGGACGTGTCGAGCGCGGCCAGCATCGAGCCGTCGAGGACCGCGTCGATCACCCGCACGTCGACGTGCTTGAGGCTGAACGCGGTCGCCTCGACCGCGTCGCTGGTGTAGGCGGCCCCCATCGTCGGCGCGGACGCGGGGCCGAACGACGTGTCGGCCAGCCGTTTCGCGATCTCGTCGATGGACACGCCCTCCCGCTGCCACTGGTCTGTGGCGGCCCGAAGCCGGGCGAAGACGGTCCCGGCCGGCGAGCCGGCGTCGTCGGCGCGGGATCCCTGGAACAGCGGCGGCTCCTCCAGGAAGAGCGCGGTGACGAGGCCGGGATGGCGCTGGGCCACGGCCCAGGCGACGGCACCGCCGAGCGAGTGCCCCACCAGGGTCGCCGGGCCGCCGACGACGTCGCGCAGCACCACGGCCACGTCGTCGGCGAAGTGGGGGAGCAGGTAGGCCTCGGGCGCGCGGTCGGAGCGGCCGTGTCCCCGGAAGTCGACCTTGACGATCCGCCGGTCGGCCGTGACCGCTGGAGGCAGCCAGTCCCACACGGTGCCGCTCGAGGCCAGGCCGTGCAGGAACACGACCGGCCGGCCGTCGGCGGGCCCCGCAAGATCGACGTAGACGCCGATCCCATCCCGGTCGACCCGCATGATTGCCCGTCTGCCCACCACCGTCGCCTCCGTCCTCGATCAGCGCCGGTCACGTCAGGCTAGACCGAGCAGGCTCCAGGCGCCGCTGTTACTGAACGTCCATTCATGAGATTGCGCGGATCCGTCCCGGTTGATCGCCGCGCGGCCTGACGGAAGTCCCGGCGTCGGAGAAATTCCTGCCGCGTAGCACAATCCCGGCCGTCAGCGGTGGTAGGCCCGCGGTGAGACCGCTGACCTCGCACCGCCGTGACCTGGGCCGACGATGCTCAGTTCGGTCGCCGCCGCCCCGCCGTGTCGCCAGTGTCGCGGCGCCGCCGGCCACGGCGGCGGGTCTGGCGCGAACAGGGCGCCCGGCGCGGTTCAGGGGCTGGACTGGGCGCGGCCGCGTGCGGCCACCGCGGCCCGCCTGGACGCCACGTCGCGCGTTCCCGGCTCCCACGTCTCGGCGAGCACGCCTTCGAGCAGATGCGCCTCGGTGAGGGTGGCCGTGTCGGCCAGCTGGCGATAGTGCCGCAGCAGCCGCCGCACGCCGCGCTGGTCGTTGCTGACGATGTCGGCGGCCAGCCGCCAGGCGAACGGCAGCAGTTCCTCGTGCGGCACGACGTGGTTGACGAGACCGAGGCGCATGGCTTCGTCCGCCGTGACGAAGTTGCCGGTCAGCGACATCTCGATCGCCCGGCGCAGGCCGATGGACTGGGCGAGCAGCACGGTGAGGCCGCCGCCGGGCATGATCCCGATCCGGGCGTGGGTGTCGGCGAAACGGGCGCGTTCCGACGCCACCAGGAGCGTGCACTGCAGGGCGATCTCGAGGCCGCCGGTGACCGCGACGCCGTTGATGGCCCCGATCACGGGTTTCGAGATGACGGGCAGGAACCGGAAGAGGCCGTCCTCGCCGCGCTCGGGACCAGTGCCCTCGGGCCGCTTCCTGGCCGAGGGTGCGGTCTCGCCCGAGACCTCCTTGAGGTCGACGCCCGCGCAGAAGGCCGGGTCCGCCCCGGTGACGATCACCGCGTCGACGCCGGGGTCGTCCTCGGCGGCGTTGACGGCGTCCCAGAGCGCGTACGTGACCGCGCGGCTGAGCGCGTTGCGCGCCTGGGGGCGGTTCAGCGTCACGGTCGCGACGCGGTCCGCCACCTCGTAGCGGACGACGGGCGCGTGGGCCGCCGCGTTGGGCTCATCGGCCAAAGGAATTATGTTCTCCGTCATCGGAACGTAATTCTCGCGCCCGGTCGACCCGAGGCGCAACCGCCGGGGGCGGCGCCTGGGCGCGGCGCCACCGGCTGACCGCGGCTACCGGTTGACCGTGGACATGTCGGCGTAGCGGTCACCGCGGACGGCGTCGCCGGCCGCGGCGAGCTCGGCCAGGTCCTCCGGGGTGAGTTCGACGGCGGACGCCGCCACGTTCTCCTCCAGGTAACGGCGCCGCTTCGTGCCCGGGATGGGCACCATGTCGGTGCCCTGGGCGAGCACCCAGGCGAGCGCGACCTGGGCGGGCGTGGCGCCGCGCGCCGTGGCGATCCGCTCGACCTGCGCGACCACGGCGAGGTTCGCGTCGAGGTTGTCGCCCGTCAGCCGGGGCATGTTGGCGCGGAAGTCGTCGGCCGCGATGTCGGCCGCCTTCCGGAAGGTGCCCGTCAGGAAGCCGCGGCCGAGCGGGCTGTAGGGCACGAAGCCGATCCCGAGCTCGCGGGTCGTCGGCAGGATCTCCGCCTCCGGCTCGCGGGACCAGATCGAGTACTCCGTCTGCAGCGCGGTGATCGGGTGCACCGTGTGCGCCCGCCGGATCGTCGCCGGTGCCGCCTCGGACAGGCCCAGGAAGCGGACCTTGCCCGCGGTGACCAGCTCGGCCATCGCGCCGACGGTCTCCTCGATCGGCACGTTCGGGTCGACGCGGTGCTGGTAGTAGAGGTCGATGTGGTCGATCCCGAGCCGGCGCAGCGACGCGTCGCAGGCCGACCTGACGTACTCCGGCCGGCCGCTGACGGGGCGTGCCGCCAGGTCCGCCGGGTCGTAGACGATGCCGAACTTCGTCGCGACGACCACCTCGTCGCGACGGCCGGCGATCGCCCGGCCCACGAGCTCCTCGTTCGTGAACGGGCCGTACCGGTCGGCCGTGTCGAGGAACGTCACGCCCAGGTCGAGGGCGCGGTGGATGGTGGCGAGGGACTCGTCGTCGTCGCGTCCGCTGTAGAAGTCGGACATCCCCATACAGCCGAGGCCCTGGGCCGAGACGACCAGCCCCTGGCCGCCCAGCGGGACCTGGGCCAGCGTCGACGAGGTCGACGTGGACAAGGCGGACGACGTAGACGGCGGTGTCGGTGACATCAGGTGAGCGTCCTCTCCGTGTTGAGCTCGCTCTTGCTCGCATACATCTCGATCTTTGTGTCGATGGCCTCGAGGTGGCGGCTGACCTCGGCCAGCCGCTCGGCGACCCGGCGGCGATGCCCGGCGAGCAGCTCCAGGCGCCGGGCCTCGTTGCCGTCCCCTGCCCGCACCAGGGCCGCGTACTCGGCGATCTGGCGGATCGGCATCCCGGTACGCCGCAGCGCCGTCAGCGTGCCGATCCAGCGCAGGTCCTCGGCCGAGTAGCGCCGGTGACTCGACGAGGCCCGGGCCACCCGGTCGCGCATCAGACCGGCCCGTTCGTAGTAGCGCAGCGTGTGCGCGGTGACTCCGCTGACCCGTGCCGCCTGGGTGATGCTCAGCCCGGGCCCGGTCTTCACGTCGGTCAGGGTGCATGACGTGTTACGAGCGTCCCGACGGTCCGTGTCGTCTCGGATACCGCCGCTGGCGGCGCGGGGCTCGGGCAGCCTCTGGGCGGTGCGACCATCGACCATGCCTCGACGCTAGAACTTCGAGCGCGCTCCAAGTCAAACATCGACCGCGACGC
This sequence comes from Pseudofrankia coriaricola, assembly GCF_032027725.1. Taxonomy (NCBI): domain Bacteria; kingdom Bacillati; phylum Actinomycetota; class Actinomycetes; order Frankiales; family Frankiaceae; genus Pseudofrankia; species Pseudofrankia coriaricola. The sequence continues at coordinate 55,970 of NZ_JASNFO010000005.1, forward strand.
CCTGGCCGCCCGCCTGCCCCGGGCCGCCTCCTCGCCACCCAGCGCGCGTCAGCCGGCGGGCCGGACGGGGAACCCGGCGGCGAGGTGAGACAGCCGTGCGGTGAGCGCGTCCCAGGGAAACCGCGGGCCGCCGGCCGATGCCGCGTCCGGCTGGGCCGGGGCGAAGTCCTCCCCGTCGAAAAGGACGCGCACGCCCCAGGAACGCAACGCCGTGAGGCTCGCGGCGAAGGCGGGGTGCCGTGCGAGCTCCCGGTTGGGGAACGGCGCGAGCAGGATCGGTTTCCCGGCGCCGAGGCCCTCGTTGACCAGGCCGAGCACGAGGGTGTCGGATATGCCGGCGGCGAGCTTGTTCACCGTGTTGAACGTCGCCGGCGCGACGACGAACGCGTCCGCGGGCGGAAGCACGTCCGGCTCCTCGGGGCGCTTGTACTCGGAGCGCACCGGGTGCCCGGTCAGCTCGGCCAGGCGCGCCGCGTCCAGGAACTTCATCCCGGCCGGCGTCGCGACCACGCACACGTCCCAGCCGGCGGCGAGCGCCCGCTCGACGAACGGCTCGATCTCGCGCGCCGGCTGCCCGCCGCACACGAGGACGTAAAGCACCCCGAGCTCAACCCTGGCCATGCTCCGATGTCCTACCAGGCTCGCCTGAGGCCCGAGAGCGAACCATGCCCGTGACGTAAATGTCGCCGATACCGGCCGGGCTCGCTTACCCGCCGGTCGTCGGCGCTGCGGACAGCTCCCGAGCCGATCCCGGGAGTCTTGCCGTACATACCATTGGTATTCACTCGGCGACAGCGGGCATACCCGGCGGATGGTAGTCCGCCGCGGGTTTCTCCGCTATGGGGGCATCGGGCCGATCCCCTGGTAGGCCGTATCCGGCATACCGGGCGGAACCTGGCTCATGGCGCCCGGATAGGATCATCGACCTGCAGCCGTGTCCGGTCGAGGCGTGTCACCAGGAAGGGGCTGGTGGGCTCTGGTGCAAGGTTCAGGGGTAAGCGGCATGCTCGACGGCTTGACTCCCACGCACCGCGCCGTGGAGATGGAGGACCTGCCCGCCCTCCGGGACCTCCTGGACGCCGGCGCCGACGTCCACGAGGAACGAGACGGGTTTACGCTCCTGCACCGCGCGATAGACATGGAGCTGGACGCGCACGCGCTGACCGGTGAACCGCTGCACGTCGACATGACGGCGTACCTTCTCGCCCGCGGCGCGGACCCGCGCCGGCGGGGCGAGGGTGGGAACGGCATATCGGCGAGGCATATGGCCGTGTCGAGCGGTCACTGGCTGGCCACCTGCCTCATCGACGAGTGGATCCGCACCCACACCGACGGCGGCGACTAGACCTCGCGCCGACGAGTATCGCCCTCCCGCCGGATCCGCGGGCGCCCGAGAGCGTTTGCGGGCGTCCACGGATGTCGGCGGGCGGTCGCTGTCAGCCGAGGTAGGGGCGTTCGGCGCGCAGCTCGCGGCGGGCGATGGTGCGCCGGTGGACCGCGTCCGGGCCGTCGACGATGCGCAGGGCGCGCGCCGAGGCGTAGAAGTGGGCCAGCGGCGTGTCGTCACTGACGCCGGCGGCACCGTGGACCTCGATCGCCCGGTCGATGACCGCGGTCGCCACGGCCGGCGCGGCGACCTTGATTCCGGAGATCTCCGTGGCGGCGCCGCGCGCGCCATGCCGGTCGATCAGCCAGGCCGTCTTGAGCACGTACAGCCGTACCTGGTCGATCTCGATCCGTGAACGAGCGATCAGGTCTCGCACCACGCCCTGATCGGAGAGCGGCCCGCCGAACGCCGTCCTGCTCTTCGCCCGCTCGACCATCAGGGCAAGCGCCCGTTCGGCCATCCCGATCGCCCGCATCGCGTGGTGGATCCGTCCGGGGCCGAGACGCGCCTGCGAGATCGCGAACCCCTCGCCCTCGCCCGACAGCAGGTTGGACGCCGGCACCCGGACATCCTCGAACACGATCTCGGAATGGCCGTGCTGGTCCTGGAAGCCGAACACCGGCAGGTGGCGCACGACCGTGACCCCCGGCGTGGCCAGTGGCACGAGGATCATCGACTGCCGGCGGTGCGGGTCCGCGTCCGGATTGGTCTGGCCCATCACGATGAGGATTTCGCACCGCTCGTCCGCGACACCGGTAATGAACCATTTCCGGCCGTCGATGACGTACTCGTCGCCGTTGCGGACGATCGACGTCCGGATATTCGTCGCGTCCGACGAGGCGACGGCGGGCTCGGTCATCGCGAATGCCGACCGGATGTGCCCGTCCTTCAGCGGCTCCAGCCAGCGGGCCCGCTGCTCGGAGGTGCCGAACAGCTCCAGCGTCTCCATGTTGCCGGTGTCGGGCGCCTGGCAGTTGATCGCCTCCGGGGCGATTACCGGCGACCACCCGGAGATCTCCGCCACCGACGCGTAGTCCACGTTCGACAGGCCCGACCAGGCCGGCAGGAAGAGGTTCCACAGGCCGCGTTTGCGGGCGGAGGCCTTCAGCTCCTCCATTACCGGTGGGTACGCGTGCTCGCCATGCTCACGCAGCCAGTCGCGCCATACCGGCTCAGCCGGGAACACCTCCTCCCGCATGAAGTCCCACATCCGCTCGCAGGTGTCGCGCGCCTTGGCCGACAGCTCAAAGTCCATGGCCGTCTCCCGTCCTTCTCAGCAGTTCGGGCTCCCCGCCGCCCGAGGCTTTCCCACTGTCGGAGTGTCCCGGCTGACCCGGCTGTCCCGGGCCTCCAGATGACCCGGCTGTCGCGGGCCTCCAGGTGACCCGGCTGTCGCGCTTCGCCTTCGCCGCCGACCGGTCCGGGCCCTCCCAGGATGATCGGTGCCCCGGCTCATCCCTTCCAGCGATCCAGGCCGTCGAGAGCGATCCGTTCGGGCGCGCCGGACAGGTCGCCGAAGTCCTGGCCGGCCATCACGCCGGCGGCCGCCCGGGCGGCGACACCCTGCGCGATCGCGGCGAACTTGAAGTGGGCGAAGGCGAGGTAGGCGCCGAGGTCCGCGAGGTCCGCGCCACTTCGCGACGCATAGCGCTCGACGAGGTAGACCCGGCCCGGGAAGCCGGGCTTGGCCATGACCGCCGGGATCAGCAGCGGCGACCGTTCGCCTGGCTCGGTCCAGTAGAAGAGGAGCATGCCCAGGTCGGCCAGCGGGTCGCCGAGCGTCGACAGCTCCCAGTCCAGCACCGCGCCGATCCGGCTCGGGCCCTCAGGGTGCATGAGCACGTTGTCGAGGCGGTAGTCGCCATGCACGACGGACGGGCGTGCGGGCTCGGCGAACGGGTGTGCCGCCAGCCGGCGCCCCAGCTCGTCCATCGCCGGCACGTCGCGTGTCTTCGCGGCCTCCCACTGGCGCGTCCAGGTCCGCACCTGCCTGGCCATGAACCCGGAGTGCCGCCCGTAGTCGCCCAGCCCGACCGCGACCGGGTCCACCGCGTGCAGCGTCGCGAGCGTGTCGACCAGCGCGTCCGCGATCGCCGCCCGGCTGGCGCCGTCCTCGGCGTAACCGGGCGGGAGCATGTCGCGGATCGCGTGCCCCGCCACCTTCTCCATCACGTAGAACGGCACGCCCAGCGGGCCGGACTCGTCGCGGACGAGCAGGATGCGCGCGACCGGGACGCCCGTGCCGGCGAGCGCCGCCTGGACCCGCGCCTCCCGGCCCATGTCGTGCGCGCCGCGCAGGATGTGCCCCGACGGCGGCCGCCGCAGCACGACCGACCCCGCCGGGCTTAGCAGCTCGAACGTCAGGTTCGACTTCCCGCCCGCGATCAGCCGCGGCTCGATCGTGCGCCACCCGTCGTCGCCCAACGTCTCGGCCAATAACGGGCCCACCAGCTCCGGACGGGTCAAACCGTCGAGTTCACCCACGTTGCCGCCTCTCCAAGCCAGGTGCCCGGTGCCGCCCGGAACCGGTCAGTCCCACGCCGATCCACCGCATGGCTTCCGAGCCATCACATGCGACCCGAGCCGCCACAGGCGTTCCGGGCCACCACAGGCGTTCCGGGCCACCACATGCCGCCCGAGTCGTCCCGTGCCATCCACCAGGTTGCCGTCGTAAAGATCCACTCGCGTCGTCGGCTCCGCCGCCACCGGGGTGGCGCCGGCGCCGAGGTGAGCTCCGCGACAGACGCCCCCGGGCAGAACGAGGCAATGGAATCCGATTGTTGTCGACCGTTGGCGGACGTGTACTCGTCAGTGTGACAACGATCCGGCCAAGGAGGCGACTATGGCTGCCCGCGGCGACGGCAAGATCGGGCGGGTTGTGTCCGGGCTCGTCGGGCGGGCCGTCGCCGTCGGGCGGGCCGGGCGGCTGCGGGCTCTCCTCGAGGCCGGCATCGTTCCCGATCTGTCGGGCGGGTCGTCGGCTGGAGCGGCGACGCCCCGAGCATCCCGCCGCGCCGCGCCGGCTGCCCCGATGCGGCCGCAGTCCCGGCACACGCTGGAGCTTCTCGCGATATGCGCCGCCAGCCTCGTTCCGTGGACGATCCTTCTCGCCGTGACGCTGCCGGAGAACCGCGAGGTCCACCAGTGGCGCGCCGCGTGGGTGGGCTTCGACTCGATACTGATCACGGCCATGGCGGCCACCGTCGTACTCGGCTGGCGACGTCACCGCGCCGTGTTCCTGACCGGACCGGCTACCGCCGTCCTGCTCATCTGCGACGCATGGTTCGACATTTCGTTTGATGTCGGTACATCCGATGTCTGGGTGTCGGCCGCGCTCGCCGGCTTCGCCGAGCTTCCGCTCGCCGCCTTCCTCATCCAACGCTGTTACCGGCTGCTCCCGTCACCGGTGCGCTCGGGACAACGTCCGATCCGGGCCGATCCCGAGATACCCCGGCAACCGGCTCGTCCGCGAATCCTCACCACCACCGCGAACGCGGCGACGGACCCGAGCGGAACGGGAGAACCCGCGCCGATCAGGATCGGCGTCATCCTCGGTTCAGAGCGGCCCCATCGAGGGGGCGAGCAGGTGGCCACGTGGGTCCGCGACGTGGCCTCGCGCCGCGGTGACGCCGAGTTCGAACTGGTCGCCCCACACGACTATTCGCCGCCTCCGCCGGACGTGCCGCTGTCGTCCCTGGCCAGCCATGACCGGCACGACCACGCGACTGAGTGGGCAGCCAGGATCGCTTCCTTGGACGGGTTTGTCATAGTCGCCTCGGACCGCGACCACGGTATTTCCCGGATGTTCGAGGGCGCGCTCCAGCGCCTGTACGCGGAATGGAACAACAAGGCTGTCGGGTTCGTGTCGTATGGCGTTGTCGGCGGCCAGGCGGTCGAGCGCCTGCGGCTGATCGCTGGTGAGCTGATGATGGCGGATGTCCGTGAACGGTTGGTTCTGTCGCCCATGGCCGATTCCGGGCCCTCCGCCGTCTTCGAGGCCGGCGACGAGGACCTGGCCGCGCTGCACACGATGCTCGACCAGGTCGTCAGCTGGAGCGCGGCGCTCGCTCCGCTCCGCTCTGTCGCCGCTGCCTGACGACCCATCGTCCGGGGTCGACCTTCCGGCGGGTGCGGCTCGTTCAGGGGCCGCCGGCTGATTCCAGCTGGTGCCGCAGGGACCAGTAGAGATTCTCCAGATCGCGGTCAGTCTCGCCGGTCCACGAGGGGTTTGCCTGTTCGGCAAAGAGATAGGCGCCGTACTCGCTGGTCATCGAGACGTGGTCGCCGGATGCCGCGTGGGCACGCATCCGCAGCGCGAACAGACCGGGATGCGCGGGGTGGACGACGAGGCCGCCCTGCGTGGCGGCCAGGGCGGCGTCGGGACTGCCGGACCGCAGGTGTTTCTCACCGAGCAGGAGAGCGGCCCGCAGGGCCTTGAAACGGCGGGCCGCATCGGCATCCGTCCCGAGGGCGGGTGGCGGTGGGGGAGGGTCAGCAGGCCGCAGTACTTCCACCGAGATTGGCCCGCTGTCCGAGGAGTCGCCGTCCGGGCCGGCGACCGAGATCGTGTCCGACTCGGACTCCTCACGGCGGCGGCGCCGGGAGGAGGAGACGGAGGCGACGGTCGCGGCCCCGAGCAGGCCGGCGGCGGTCACCCACGTCTCGGCCTGCCATTTCGGGACGTCATGCGCACCCCGGCTCGGCCCGATGTGTTCCGCCGTCCCATCGCTTCCCGAGCGGCCATCGGCCGTTCCGCCGGTCCCGGGCGTCTGGGGTCCGGTGCCGGTGCCGGGCGAGGGCGCTCCGGGACCGGTCGGCGAACCGCTCGCCGTCGTCCGGCCGGGAGACGCCGGGCCGGCGGCGGATGACGGCCCTGCCTCGGGTGTCGTCGTCGGTGACGCGCCCGGCGTGGCCAGCGTGCTGGCCGGCGGCGTCGGCCGTGGTGTCGGCGCGGGTGGTGGCTGCGCGCCGCCCGGCGACGCCGTGGGCGGCTGCGTCGACGTCCGCGGCGTTTCCCCTGCGGGCGCGCCCCCAGGTGATGCCGGAGTATCGCCGCCGCGTGGAGCAGGAGCCCCGCCCGGAGCAGGAGCCCCGCCCGGAGCCGGAGCACCGCCGGGAGCCGGGGCACTGCCGGGAGCCGGGGCACTGCCGGGAGCCGGAGCGCCGCCTCCAGGAGCCGGGGCGGCGCGCCCGGCCGCGTCCAGGACGGGCAGCGCGAGCCGCATACCCGGATTGATCAGGTCCGGGTCGGCGAGGCGGTGGCCGGAGGGATCGGCGGCGCCGCGGTTGGCGGCGAAGACGGTGTCGACCGCGGCGGGCATCTGGGCGGGAGCCGCCTCGGGGTAGCCGTCCTCGACAATCGACCAGAGAGACTCGCCCTGCTGGACGGTGTGGTTACCGGCCGTGGGGAGCAGCGCGACCGGCTGCCCGTCACCCCCGGCCGCGCCGGAGACATCCGGTCCGGCCGGACCGTTTGGGTCCTCCGCATCGACTCGACTGGTCGGGTCCCCGGAACTAGGACCGGAGCCGTCGAAGCCGAAGCCGAAGCCGAAGCCGAAGCCGGAGTCGGAGTCGGAGTCGAAGCCGGGATCGGCGGAGGCGACTGGACTGACTGGGTCGACCGGACCGGTCGACGAGGCAGGCCCAGCCGGAGTGTCGACGCTGTGGTTCATCGGGCTGGCTGTGTCGGCCGGGCCCGGACTCGCGGTCGCGGTCGCGACGGTGGCCGGGCGCTGGTCCTGCTCCGTGGTTGCGAGCGCGGCGCGGCTGGACATCAGGGCCGCCACGACGACGCCCGCGGTGGTGACCAGGCGGGCGGCGCCCCGCCGGACGAACGGTGGTGCCGGCGCCGCGTGCCGGCGCCTGCCCCGCGCCTCGTCGGCGGCTCGCGCGGCCGGGCCGGACGGGGCCGCCTCACCGCTCGGCCTGCCGCCTCGACCGCGACGCGTGCCGCTCGGCCTGCTGCCCGGCGCGCCGGGCTCGAACCGTCCGCTGCTTCTGGCTGCCCCGCTGGTCCCTCCCGGCCGGGCGGCCCGGTCCCGGCCGGTCGCCCGTGCCCGCTGGGCGGCGATCTCGAAGCCGACGCAGACGACGAGCCATGCCCACAGCAGCCAGCTCACCGCGGCGACGACATCCCACCCGGCATACGGCTGGCCCGCCATGGGCAGCGGGTTGGCTCGCCAGGCCCACAGCACGACGGGGACGACGACCAGGAGCGCGACGAGCGACGCGAGCGCGGCCAGCCCACGGAGGATCTCGGCCACACCTGGCCAGCCGGCCAGCGCGCCGTCACCGGCCCATGCGCGGCCGCTTCGCCCACCGCCGCTCCACGTCGGGGCCGGCCGACCCCGGGAGGCCAGCGAGCCCCGGCGGGGCGGCGACGTCCAGCGGGGCGACGAGCCGACACCATGCGGCCAGCCGCCGTCGCCTGCCGGGCCGCCGTCCGTCAGGCCGTCGTCCGCCGAGCCACCGCCCGTCGGGCCACCGCCCGACAGGTCGCTGACTGCCCGGCCGGTGCCTGCCGGGCCGAGGCCGGCGGCTGCGTCCTCACCGGTGCCGGTGCCGGTGCCGCTGCCGCGGCCCGCCCGGGCGTCCCAGCGACCGCGGTCGCTCACGCCCCGCCCGGCGCGCGACGACCCGCGTGCGCCGCCCCGGCCGGTCACCAGCTCGGCGGGATCGGGCCGGCCGCGTGGCGCGGTGCGTGGCGTGGTCGCCGTCATCGGGCGGCTCACGCGGCCGGGCGACGGGGGCGGCGGTGAAAGCCGGGACGCATGGGCCCTCCCAGTAAGGCATGGCATGGGGACGCCTTCGCGCTGGGGCGCGGCATCCCACCAGAACCAGTGGCGAGCGCGATGCGCTGACAACTCAGCCCGGATGGCTCGTCTCGGCCCGGATGGCTCGTCGCGAACGGCGGAACGACGCGGCCGCGCGACCGACACAGGTGCCGATCGCCCCTTGAGTATTGGCTGTCTGGCAGAAATTGCGGCGCCGGACCGTCCGGACAGTCCGGCGTATTCGTTGACAAAGAGGTGCTACCACACAAAGCGTTGCCTGCGTAGTCACGTCCGGCAACCTGTGGATAACTGCTCGCCTCGGTTGCGTCAACGTTCGGTAGTGGAAGTCGTTCGGCTGGCCGCCCGCGAGGATCCGCCGCGGGTCGCCGGTCTTCCTGGGCTCGGTGGACCCGGTCGGGCTGGCGATCTGGCCACCAGCCGCGGCACGGCAGGACCGACGCGCGCCCGTCAGGCACGGGCCCTGCCGTAGAAGGCTTCGGTCACGTAGGGGAGGAGGACTCGGCCGTCCTTCTCGTGCTTGGCGCACAGCGCGCGGACCTGACGGAGGAACAACGGGCCGGCGGCGGCGATGGCGCGCTGGCCCTGAGTCGACGACGAGCCCATGGCGACGAACTCGTTGATCGTGAGTGGCTGCCGCCACTCCGTCGCGCGGCGTTCCACCTCGTCGAAGTGGGCCGACAACTCCGTCTCGACATCGATGGGCTGGAAGGCGCGGCTACGGCTGTGGAAGGGCGAGATCTCCTCGAGAAGGTTCTCGTACTCTGCGGCGAGGCCCCCTACCTGGAAGTCGCGGCTGTTCTGGACGACCATGCACACCCCGCCTGGCCGCAGTGCTCGGGCGGCGGCAGCCAGGAAAGCTGGCCGGTCCATCCATTGGTACGACTGGGCGGACACGACGAAGTCGATGCCTGTGAACCGCCCGAGGAACTCCTCGGCCTTGCCCTGTTCCCACGCCACCTGCGGGAACTTCTCCTTACCGAGGGTGATCATTTCCCCGGACACGTCGACCGCATGCACCTCCGCGTCGGCGGGAAGCTGCGGGAGCAGCGCCTCCAGAGCGATCCCGGTGCCCGCGCCCACGTCCACGACCGTCGGCCGGGCGTCCGCCGGCAGCAGGGTGACGGCGTGGGCGAACAGCTCGACCGGGTACCGGGGCCGGGTTCGTTCGTAGCTGTCGGCGGGCCCGTCGAGCTTCGTCGGGGGAGTAGCCATTCTCCGATGATCCCCGCGCCCGCGGCCGGTCTCCGAGGCGGGGCTGCCAGTGTCCTCCACGCGGTGACCTGTCGTAGATGCGTGGTCGCCGTCTGAGAGCGACCGCCGTATCACGCCCGCGCCCGCCCGGCCGGGCTCACCTGCCCACATGCGCTCGCGCCGTGCCGGATCGGGGCGCTTGCATCGCTGGTACCGACGATGACGGGCGAACGACCATGCCGCGGGTATCGACACTTCCCTTGTCTTGCGGCACTATCGAGTGAATGCCGGCCGGGCCGGCGCGGATCCCCCCGTACCGCGCCGACCGACCGGCATCCTCTATGCATCTCGGCTCCCGCCGAGCCGCGCGGTGCCGCTCGCGCCGCCCCGCCGGCTGTCCGCTCGCACGCGTCTCCACCGCCGGCCAGAGACTGGCGGTGCCGTGCTTGCGCGCCGGCCGCCGCGGGTCCCTCTCCCTCTTCCGGTCCCGCTCTCGGTCCCGCTCCTGCTCTCTGTCCCAGTCTCGCTCCCAGTCCGGCGTCGGCGCCTTGCTCGCAGGTCTCGCGGGGATGGGTGTCGGTGGGGCGCCGGACGCCGGTTCTCATCCACTGTCAGCGATCATCGGTGTTCGGCCGGCGGGGCTCGGTTGTGATCCCCGGGCGGGTATGCGGACTGGCGTCGCATGGCCCGATTTGTCTCGTCTGGCGCATACCCGGCTCGTGATCAGTGCGGCCCACCGCCTCCCGGGCATGCCAAAGATCGCTGGCCGGGTATGTGGACCGGCGTCCACGCCTGGTCAACGAAGATCGGCGACGGATGGCCCGGTGTCGTCAACCATAGGTTGACGACGATCTCTCGTCAACCTATGGTTGACGCATGGTGGAACCAGTGCTGATGACGGCACCCGTGCGGCTCGACGACCTGATCGACGCAATCAAGACGGTGCACTCGAACCCCCTCGACCAACTCGCCGATGCGGTCATCGCGGCCGATCACCTCGGCGACGTTGCTGACCACCTGATCGGGCACTTCGTCGACCAGGCGCGCCGTTCGGGCGCCTCGTGGACGGAGATCGGCCGGAACATGGGCGTCACCAAGCAGGCCGCGCAGAAGCGCTTCGTGCCGAAGGACCCCGGCGAGCCGTCGGACCTCGATCCGAACCAGGGCTTCGCCCGCTACACCCCGCGGGCCCGCAACGTCGTGATGTCATCCCAGAACGAGGCGATCGCGGCAGGCAACGACCAGATCACCCCCGCACACCTCGTGCTCGGCCTGCTGGCCGAACCTGAGGCCATCGCGGCGAAGGTGATCGTCGCGTCCGGCGTCTCGCTGGACGTGGTCCGCGCCGCCGCCACGGAGGCGCTGCCGCCGCGCGTCGAGACGAGCTCGGCCGGGGGAGCGGGATCCGCGGCGAAGCTCGTCCCGTTCGACGGCCGGGCCAAGAAGGCGCTGATGCTGACCTTCCGCGAGGCGCTGCGCCTCGGCCACAACTACATCGGCACCGAACACATCCTGCTCGCCCTGCTCGAGTTGGAGAACCTGGAGGAAGGCAGGCCACTGCTCGGTGACCTGGGCATCACAAAGGGCACCTCCGAGGGACACATCGCCGGTCTTATCGCCCAAGTGGTCGCCGCGGCCCAGGCCGCCGCCCGTCCGGACAGTGAGGCTGGCGGTGCCTAGTGCCGCCCCCCACCAACGTTCGCCCGCCAGCACGCGACTGGTAGATCACCACCACCGTGTCGCCGTAGTCGTGAATCGGGCCAAATCGCGACCGCGGCGACATGCCCGTGGCGATCATGAACAGTCGCGGACGGGGCGGACCTTTGCCGGCGCGGCACCAGAACGAGGTGCCATGAACGCGTCGCTCTGGGGCATCGGCGCCGCGAAGGCGCGCACCCGGCCACGGCCTCACCATGCCGGACGTGACCCGTGCGGTCACCGCGGCGCACGCCGGCGCCGGCCAGCCGATCTCATGGAATGACACGGAAGCCACCGGCCGGACCGGCCGGTGGCTTCGGTCGGAGGAACGTGGTGCCTTCCGGTGCGGAGCGCGTTGCATCGGCTGTGCGAGTCTGATCCGGTGACGGACTGGCTGGCTCCGCCGGACGAGCTCATGGTTCTGACGACCGAGCGGCTCCGGCTGGTGGAGGTCGAGGCGCCGCGGCTGTCGGCCGAGGAGCAGAACCTCACCAACCGCGCATGGGACGACGCCCTCCTGGCCCAGCCGAGCATGTTCGACGGGTCGGTGGCCGCGTCCGGCGGGCTGGCGCGGGAAGGCCCTGACGGCTTGGTGCTCGCCTGGATCCGGACGACATACCGGCGCTACGTGCTGCGTAAGGTTCCCGGTGCCACCTGCTGGCTTCCGCACCTTTTCGTCAGCATTCTGCAACCGACGGACGACGAGCGGCTGCTGGTCGGGCGGATGGCGTCGTGGACGGCCGCTCCCGGCCGCTGGCAATTGCCCAGCGGGACAGGCGAGCCACCGAAGGCCGAGGGCGAGCCCTTGGATGTTGACGGGCTTCGCGCGCTCGCGGCCCGGGAGTTGCGAGAAGAGACCGGAACCGAGGCGGCGCCCGAGGACCTCGGCCTCCAGTGCCTCGTGCTCAGCACTCAGGGCGATGTCGGTGTCCTGTTCCATGCCCCGCCCAGGCCCGTCACGTCGCTGCGCGACCAGTACGCGTCCCTGCTCGAGGCCGAGAAGGCGCGCGGCCACGACCCGGAACTCGACCAGATCGCGTTCGTCTCGGCGCCCGGCGACCTGGCGGCCCTTGACGGCCCCACTGCCGACTACCTGGCCCTCGTCCTCGATCGGCACGGCCAGCACGGCCAGCACGGCCAGCAAGGGCTTGGCCGGGCGGGCCGGGAGACGGGCCCAGGCACCCCCACTGGCCCTCGCGCCGAGACCGCGGGATCAGGGTAAGAGAGACAGGATGGGTGGGTGAGCGATCCGAGGCGTTGACGGGGCGCTGGCCCGGGCCGGGCTTCGCGAGGTCGACGCCTCGGCGCGGCGCCGGGCCGAGTACTCGTCGGATGCGTCGAACTACCGGGTCGTGCCGGCGGCGGTGGTGTTCCCGCACGATGGCGACGAGGTCGCGGCGGTGGCTAGACCTTGACGTCGAGGGCCTGAACGGCGAGATCCCAAGGAAAAGTGTCGATCGTTCCGCCGCGCGGCGGGTGCGGCTCGAAGGCGCCTGGGCCGTAGAGGACCGTCACCCCGCTGGCTCGCAGCTCGTCGACGCTGCGCGTGAAGACGCGGTTGGCGGCGAACGCCGAGTTGACATAGGGCAGAACGATGATCGGCACACCGGCACCTGTCAGCTCGGCCAGCAGGGTGAGTGGGTAGGTGTCGGCGATGCCCGCGGCCCACTTGTTGATGGTGTTGTAGGTCGCCGGCGCCACGATGACGGCGTCGGCGCCGGGCAGGCGGCCAGGCTCGCCGGTCGTCCGGAAACGCCCGCGCAGCGGGTGGCCGGTGAGCTCCTCGAGCGCTGGCACATCGAGGAAGTGCTGCCGCGCCGTGTCCGTGGGAACAAGATAGGTATCCCAGCCGGCCTGCCGGGCGCGCGTCACCAGCCGCCCGACGTCCCCGGCGGGCCCCGCTCCGCACACGATCACGTAGACGATGCGCCGGCTCACCAGGCACCCCTCCCTCGCACCGGCCTCACCAGCCAGACCAGCACCATTCGGCGCCAGTCCGACATCAACATCACGAGAATGCCACCCGCTCGCTACCCGCAGCGCGGCGGGTAGCGGCGGTAGCGGCCTGGCAGGCCGCCCCGGCCTCCGGCGGCGGACACGCCGCCCACCCTCGTCAGGCGCCGCGGCCCTTTCCGCCGCCCGCCCCCCAGCCCGTGTCGAGGCCGGTCGGCCTTCGGCGTTCAGGTCGTCGGCGAGGGAGCTACGCCCAGACAGGCGACTACCCTGTCGAGGTCAGGAGCCAGGAAGATCTGGGAGTAGAAGCCACCCGCGGGGCGGGCGTCGACATGCCCGACTACCAGCTCCGGCCCGGGGAAGGCAGCGAGATCAGCGACGGCCTCGGGCATTCCCGATCGACGGCTGACCGACTCGCGCCACCGTCCCCGTCCGACGTCCGCAGAGCCGGTACCAGTGCTCCGCGGACTCCACGTCGTCGTCCCAGACCTCGAACGTCGCACCGGCCGCCAAGGCGTCGCCACAGAGCCGGGCGACCGCGCCGCCAGCCGAGAGCAGATCGGCGAGGCGTGCTCTGTCCATGGGCCGCGCCGGTCGTCGGCCGGTCGTCAGGAGGATCTGTCGGTGGCGGCTATGCCCACGAGGCCGCCGATGACGGTGCCGATGACGACCGGGAAGCCGTCGGGCACCTCCTTGTCCATCAGGACCATCGCGATCCAGCCGCCGAGCGAGCCCAGCATGGCGACGCCGAGAAGGCACAGGACGAGATAGCGAGGCGCGCCGAACCACCGTTGGGAACCCATGGGCGTCACCAGGCCGGGTCGGGAGCCGGTAGTAGCCATCGGCTTGGAACGGGAGCCGGTGGCCGCCACCGGGCTGGGGCGGGAGCCGGGTGTTGTCTCGGTCTCATCTGTCGACATTTGGGTCCTCCTCGCGGCAGGCCACTTGTGGACCGGCGCGCCAGCCGCGGCCCAGAGACAATCCGTGCTCTATACACCTACCCCCGCCGAGATCGGGAAAAGCGTAACCGGTCGGGCGTAGCCGTCGGTGCGGGGGACAACGAGAAATCCCCAGCCGACGACGCCGGCTGGGGATTCTCCTGGTGCTGTGCTGCTGTGCTGTGCTGCTGTGCTGCTGTGCTGTGCGGAGCCGTGCGGCCCGAGGCGGGGCCCTCGCGCGGCAACCGCGCTGCCTACTCGACCGCGACGACCTGGCGGGCGGGCACGCTGGGCCCGACGGCCTCGGCCTCGGCCGCGGCCGAGGCGTGGGCGGACCCCGCGGGGTGGCGCGGCAGGAGGAGGCTGGCGACGAGGCCGATGGCGGACAGGCCGATGATCCACCAGAAGGTCGCGCCGAAGGCCGCGCCCACCTTGTCGGCGATCGCCGCGGGCAGCTTCTGCGCGGACGACGCGGCGAGCGCCCCCTCCCCGCCGCCGGCGAGGCCCGGCAGCCGGCTCGCGATCCCGCGCTGCAGCTCGACGGCGACCAGCGCGGTCGCGAGCGAACCTCCGACCCGCTGCAGGATGTTCAGCGTCGTGGACGCCTTTGGCACATCCGTCGGCGCGAGCGTCTGGTACGCGGCGCCCATCGCCGGCATCATCGCCGCGCCGAAACCGAGGCCGCGCACGAACAAGGACAGCGCCAGCACGACCTCGTTGGTGTGCGCGTCGACCTGGGTGAACACCAGGGTGCCGAGCAGCGTCACCGCCATGCCGACGGGGACGACGTAGCCGGGGCCGCGGCGGTCGGAGATCTTCCCGGCGAGCGGCATGGCGATCATCGCGCCGAGGCCCTGGGGCGCGAGCAACAGGCCGGCGGCCATCGCGCTCTGCCCACGGGCGACCTGGTAGTACAGCGGCAGCAGGAACATCGCGCCGAACAGCATGGCGCCGATGACGAAGGTGGCGATGCTCGCGACGCTGAACGACCGGTTGCGGAACATCTTCATGTCGAGCAGTGGATCGGCCCGGCGCACGGCGTGCACGACGAACCCGACCAGCAGGACGACGCCGAGCGGGATCGCGACCTGCACCTTCGTCGCGCCGAAGCCGCCGCTGTTGCCAGCCTCGGACAGGCCGTAGACGAGTGCGGCGAGCCCAGGTGAGATCAAGGCGAGCCCGAAGACGTCGAGCCGGTGGTGCGATGCCCCGTGGTCGCTACGCTCCAGCACCCGCCAGGACAGGAACAGCGCGAGAATGCCGATCGGCAGGTTGACGTAGAAGATCCAGCGCCAGCTCAGGTTGTCGACGATCAGACCGCCGATGACCGGGCCGAGTACCGGGGCGAGCAGCGTCGGGACGCCGATGATGCTCATCACCCGGCCCATGCGCTGCGGGCCGGCCGCCTGGGCGAGCAGCGTCATACAGATCGGCATGATCATGCCGCCGCCGAGGCCCTGCAGCACCCGGAAGAGGACCAGCACCGGCGCCGACCAGGCCAGGCCGCACAGCGCGCTGCCGATCACGAACAGGGCCAGCGAGATGTTCCACATTCTGAAGGCGCCGAACCGTTCGACCGCCCAGCCGGCCAGCGGGATGACCACCGCCAGCGCGAGCAGATAGCCCGTGGTGACCCAGGAGATCGTGGATAGCGACGTGTCGAACTCGCTACCAAGGTCGTGGATGGCCACCGAGACGATCGTGGTGTCCAGGATCACCATGATCGCGCCGAGCATGACGGTGCCGGCGAGGCGAAGCAGGGCCGGGTCGAGCTTGTCGGTGACCGGTCCTGGCGCGGCGCTGGCCGGCGGTGGGGCCTCGGTGGGTTGGTCGGGCACGATGATCTCCCGGGGAGAGGGCGGTAGACGCGGGGAGGTCGGTCGCGCCGCCGACCATTCCGGGTCGGCTACGCCGACCTGGAGGGCCCGGACGCGGCCCCTCCGGCGAGCGGACGGGACGAGAACGATGCTGTCGTCGCCCAGCATGCGGGCGATCGTTGAGTGGTGTCAAACATATTGTTGCAACAATGACCGCACCGTGACGTCAGCCGCTACCATCAAGGCATGATCGAGGCCGCTGGGCAGGTTGGCGGGGAGGCGGCGCTCACCCAGGAGGCGACGCTCGCCCGGGAGACCTGGCGCGCGATGCTGGCGCTGACCATGGGCGGCGAGGCGCATACCCGGATGCATGACGTCTGCCAGGCGGTGGACCTTACTCCGGCCGCCATGAAGATCCTCATGGTGCTCGCGTCCGGGCCGCGCCCCATGCGCGAGCTGATCGAGACGTTCCGGCACGACCCGTCATACCTGACCAGCGTGGTGGACATCCTGGAGCGCCGCGGCGTCGCCCGCCGCGAGCCGCACCCGACCGACCGACGGGCCAAGACGGTCGCGATGACGGAGGAGGGCCAGCAGGTCCTGGCCCAGGCCCTGGAGATACTCACCGTCCCGCCGCGCTCGCTCGGCGTGCTCTCGCCGGCCGAGCAGGAGCAGCTACTGGCGCTCCTCATGCGCGTCCTCGCCGCCGAGCCCGCAGTCCCAGAGGCGATGCGCCCTTGCGTCCCCGCCAGCTTCGCCCGGCCCGTCTGAGGCCGCGCCACGTGGGGTGGTCATATGGCGGGCGCTCCGCGCCCGCTACCGTGCACCGCTTGTCGGGCGCTGAGCGCCCCACCGTCGCGCCGCCAGGATTCCCCGATCGAGGGCTCGCTGGCCGCGTCCAGCACTTACGGTGATTGACTGCACACGGCTGAAGCGGCCGCTGACGGCCCATCGTGGCCGGCCGGTGTGATTGCCTGGGGCGCGCCCCAGGCAATCTGGAGTGCCGTTCGGCCGGAGCCTCGTTCCGAACTGGAATCGTGGCATTTGGGCAAGCCTATTGGCAGGCTGAGCTGACACACTTCACGGCACCGCGATCGATGTGTGTTGGATGAGCAAGCCTATTGGCTGGGTGAGCTGACACGCTTCGTGTCAAGTTGCGCCCTGCGAGCGCGGATGGAGCCGGAGCCGGTACTGGGGCAAGGTCGGCGCATGCAGATCGACCTTCGGGACTGGGAGAACGCCCGGTGGGGCGCCCTCATCCGCGCACAGGCGGCGGCGTTCACCGTCGAGCAGGCGAAACGACACGGTATACCTGACTATCGTGTGTGGGCGCAGGTGGCCGCTCAACGGTGGCAGCGGGTGCACCCGAGAGTCTATGCCGCCTATAACGGGCCGTTGACGGCCGACACCCGGCTGTGGGCCGCGGTTCTCTATGCCGGGCCCGAGGCAGTTCTCTGCCGGGAGACCGCGGCGCACAGCTGGGGTCTCCTGGACGAGCCGCCTCCGGTCATCCATGTGCTCGTTACCGGGCCGATGAAGCTCACCTCGGCTGAGGGAGTCCAAATCCACCGCACTCGCCGGTCGTTGACGGCTATGGATATTTGCCGCTCGGACGCTCCGCCGCGTACGTCGCCCGAGCGCACAGTCCTCGACCTCGCCGAGCAGCTCGACGACTTGGAGGCACTCTGTGAACTGGTCGCGAAGGCAGTGCGTAGCCGTATTACGACGGGCACGCGGCTGAATCAGGCACTGGAACACCGCAGCCATGTCCGGCACCGCAAGTTGCTGGAAGAGTGCTGTTTGCTCGCGGCCGATGGTGCGCACTCGTTGCTGGAGATGCGACACGCGCTGCTGTGCCGGCGGCACGGTCTGCCGGAACCGGCTCGGCAGGTCCGTTTCCAGGGGCAGGGCGGCTGGTACACCTTCGACGGCTTCTACGAGCGTGAACGGCTCGTCGTCGAGCTGGACGGATGGAAATACCACGGGCATCACGAGGCGTGGTTAAAGGGCCAGCTGCGCGATTTTGACATCAAGGTCGACCATCTTGAGATCCTCCACCTGCCAGGCTCGTTGGTACTCGCCAACCCCTGCGAGGCCGCCCGCCGACAGGCCACCGCGCTCCACCTGCGTGGCTGGACCGGCAGCCTCCGCCCATGCCGAAGCTGCGCGTGAAGCAACGTGCCTGGAGGTCGTTTCTTGCGAGCCGTCGAAGGCCCACGGTGTCGCCGCGGCCAGCGTGAACGGACCGCGCGTCGGCTCCGACCGGCGGGAGCTCACGCCCGCGCAGGCTGACGTTCGCCACGCGCCCAGCGCGGCCCTCGTTGTGCCTGCTCCGTCCGTCCCCAACGTGCCTTGTCGCTCTCGCCGCCGGCCTGCCGAAGAATGCCGGTCTGACACGCGGGCCGGGCGTAATGCCCTGTCCGCGGGCCGGGCGTTACGCCCGGCAAGCCGGACGGCCGCGTCAGGCGTACCGACCGACCCACTGAGCCGTCGACCCACCGGCTGACCGATCGGTCGTCCGGCTGCCGGACGGCCGTGCCAGGCGTACCCACCCACCGGCCCGTCGACCCACCGACTACCGACTGACCGATCGGTCGTCCAGCGCTCCTGCTGCCCCTCGGCCGCCCCCAGGGCCGGCCAGGAAGCACCTTCACATCTTCAGGAACTACCAGGTGTACCGGGCCAGCCGGGCAGGAGGCCGAGGTCACGGCATACCAGCTGGGCCTCGATGTTGCGGCCGTCCTTGGTGGAGCGCATGGGAGGCGACGAGTCCTCCATGACCGCGTCGGCGGCGTCGGGGTTGGCCACCAGCCAGGCGACCACCGCGCCGACCACGTCGGGCGGGGCGGCGCCGGACGCGTCGAAGCCGAAGCCGCCCATGTCCTGCGCCATCCGCTCGGTGGCGATAAAACCGGGCTGGACGTTGTAGGCGCGGACCCCGCGACCCGCCACCTCAAGGTGGAGGACGCCGGCCACACGGTGCAGGGCCGCCTTGCTGAGGCCATAGCCAAGGCCCCAGCCTCCCTCGCCGGCGGCTGCCGGCGGGTCGTGGAAGCCCGCGCCGGACGTGATGTTCACGATGCATCCGGACCCGCGCTCGAGCATGCCGGGCAGCACTTTCTTGATGAGCGCCAGGGGAGCCAGGACGTTGGCCTCGAGGTGCAGTTCCAGCAGTTCCAGTGGGGTTTCCTCCAGGTAGTCCATGTGACCGGGGCCGACGTAGCGGCCGTTGTTCACCAGCACGTCGACCTGCCCCCAGGCCGCCAGCACAGCGTCGGCGGCGGCGACCACCGAGGCGCGATCGGTCAGGTCGGCGGGGACGGTGAGCGATCGCGCGCCTTCCGCCTCCACGAGCAGGGCCGTCGACGAGAGCGACCCGGGGAGGGGACTGGTGTCGGAACGGCGCAGGGTCGAGGAATGCTCGCGCTCCTCCCCGTCCTTGACGGTGCGGGCGGTGATCGCGACGTCAAAGCCGGCCCTGGCGAGGTGCACGGCGATCGCCTTGCCGATGCCGCGGCTGGCGCCGGTGACTATGGCCGTCGGCATCGCGGTCAGCCCTCGTCGACGAGGACGGCGGTCAGGGAGTCGTGGTCGGCGACGGCGGTCCCGATCCGGGTGAGCAGCACGTTGGTGATCTCCGGCTTGACCTTGAGGGTGATCCCCCAGAGGTAGAAGCCCTCGATGATGCCCCGGCGGAACCCGGTCCAGGCGTCGTCGAGCGGCGGGGCGTCGACGCCGCCGGCGCGCAGCTCGTCGAGGTAGTGGCGCAGCAGGTCGCGTTCGTGGCCGCGGCGGTCCTCGACGGTCAGCGCGGACGCGATGTGGTAGCCGACGTCAACCCACCACGGGCCGCGCTGCGCGAGCTGCCAGTCGACGAACGACGGCCGGCCCTCGGGGTCGAGGTAGACGTTCCCGACGTGCGGGTCGCCGTGCACGACGCACCAGGGGGACGCGGCGGCGACCATGGCGGCGAAGCGCCGGTAGGCGTCGACGAGCCGCTGGGCGTCGCGGACCTCGGCTGGCACGCCGGCGCCGATCGGGCCGGTGAAGTTGCCGTTGATCTCCTTGAAGCCGCGGTGCTTCAGATGGCCGTCCAGCCGGGGCGCGAGCCAGCCGACGTCCGCGAGCGCGGGTACGCCCCAGGTCGAGGCGTGCAGCCGGGCGAGCTGGGAGAGGCTCACCGCGGCCTGGTCCGGGGTGTACGGGGCGAGGGCGTCGAGGAAGACCGAGCCCTCGGCGACGATGTCCCGAGTGATGACCAATCCGGCGCCGTGCTCGGGGTGGACGTCGGCATAGACGGCGCTCAGCGTGCGTACTCCGGTGGAGTCGGCCAGATCCCGGTAGAAGTACGCCTCATGCTCTCCCGTGCCCGGTACAAGAGTGCCAGACTCGGTGAAGAACCCCTTGACGCACAAGGCCAATGGCGCCTTGTCCTCGCCCAGGCCATCACAGTCGACCTCGAAGCGGGCGTTCGTCGCGACCCGGGCGATGACGGGACCCCGGGTGACCCCGTTGACCCGGATGCCGGGGTACTGCTTGCTGAGGATCCCGGCCAGCCAGACCGGGGAGAGCATCTCGTCGAGGGTGTCGGGCACCCGGGGCGCGACCGTGCTCATAAGGCGGCCCCGACGGCGGCGCTGTCGCTGGAGGTTGGGACCGCGGCGCGCGGCGCGGGCGCGGTCTCCGTCGGGACTCGGGGGAGCATCTCTTCTCCTTGGTCGCGGTGGTTGGCACGAGGCCATGAAAACGGAACGGCGGCAATCCTGACACCGTGGGCGGCGAGTTCTCCCTGGTGGTCATGCTGTCGGCGGGCTTGCTCACGAACGCCGGACGACTCACGAACGCCGGGCGACTCACGAACGCCGGGCGACTCACGAACGGCCGGACGGCTCACACCCGGCCCGGCGGGACGGCTCGCATACGGTCCCGGCGGGACGCTCACAACAGCGGTGGTGCTCACGAACGGCTGAGCACCACCAGCGGAATGACCCTTTCGGTGCGCGTCTGGTAGACGTCGTAGTTCGGCCAGGCGGCCGTCACGATCTTCCAGAGGCGTGGTTTCTCCTCGGGGGAGGCTGCCCGGGCGACGACCGGGATGTGCTCGGCCTTCACCTGGATCTCGGCGGCCGGGTCGGCCTGGAGGTTCAGGTACCAGGCGGGGTGCTTGGGCGCCCCGCCGGTGGAGGCGACGACGAGGTAGTCGTCGCCGTCGCGGGCGAAGATGAGCGCCGACGTGCGTGCCTGGCCCGTGCGGCGGCCGGTCGTGGTCAGCAGCAGGATCGGGACGCCGTTCCACAGGTAGCCGACCTCGCCGTCGGTCTCCCGGTAGGCCCGGATGTGGTCCTCTCCCAGCAGGGTGAGTTCGGGCCGGACGTAGGTTGGTTCGCTCACGGAGTTCTCCGGATGTCGGATGGCGTGGCGGGCCTGGACCCCCGGTGGTGGGCTGGCGGTCCGGGCCCGGTCATCAGTCGAACAGGACGGGGATGGCGGTCGCGCCGCGCTCGTACATGCCGATGTAGCGCGGGGGCTCGGCGCCGGGGTCGAGGCGCAGGTTCGGCAACCGGTCGAGCAACGCGTTGATCCCGACGCGTATCTCGGCCCGGGCGACGTGCATGCCGAGGCAGATGTGCGGGCCGCCGCCGAACGCCAGCGACGGCCTCAGCTGCCGGGACGGGTCGAACTCGTCGGGCCGGTCCCAGCGCAGCGGGTCCCGGTTCCCCGCGCCCACGCAGATATGCAGCACCGACCCCTTCGGCAGCCTGGTCCCGTAGAAGTCGACGTCGCGGGTGACATGCCGGGAGAACATCGGGTCGGTCGGCATCCAGCGCAGCGACTCCTCGATCGCCGGGCGCAGCAGCGACGGGTCGCCGCGGACCGTGCGCAGCACGTCCGGGCGCTGCAGCAGCGCGGTGAGCGTGATGCCCATCTGTTTCCAGGTGGTGCCCGACCCGGCGGTGAGCAGCAGCAGCGAGAACGAGTAGATCTCGGCGTCGGAGAGCCGGTGCCGGCGGCCCTCCTCATCGGTGATCTCGGCCTCGGCCAGGACGCTGATCAGGTCATCCGTGGGCGACGCGCGGCGGGCCGCGACGATCGGTCGCAGCATCTCGATGACCCTCGGAGGGTCATTGAGCGCGGCGCGCAGGTCGAGCGCCCGCTCGACCGGCACCCCGAAGCTGCCGGTGATCGTCAGCACCGGGATCGCCGCGCAGAAGTCGACGTTGAGCTCGGCCCGGCCGTCGCCCGCGAAGCTGTCGACGAGCAGGTGGACGGTCTGCTCGATCCAGTTGCGGATCCACCACTCGGCCCGCTTCGGGACGAACGACGGCTGAACGAGCGCCCGGTAGCGGCGGTGCTCGCCGCCGTCCATCGACAGCATGCTGTTTGTCGCGCTGGCCGGGCCGGTCTGGATGTTCACCGGCTCGGGGGAGGCGGCGAACGTCTCGGCGTCCCGGTAGACGGCGTCGCAGGCGGCGTAGCCGAACACGGAGAAGTGCGGCCGGTCGTCGAAGGGCAGGCCCTGGAACATCAGTGGCTCATTGACGCCGGTGAGCTCGTGGACGGTGCCGGCGTGCACCGGCCCGGTCTCCCGCAGCCGGTGCCAGACCGGGTAGGGGTCCTGTTCGAATCCGCCGCCGGAACGGGCGTTGTACGAGCCGCGCAGGTCGAAGAGTTCCTGGATGCGTGCTCGGTCGAGGGTGGCGATCTCGGTCATGGAAATGTCCGCCGTTTTCGGTTGGGGCGTCGCGGCTAGCGCGCGACGTAGCCGCCGTCGACCGGCAGCAGGACGCCGGTGACGTTCGCGGCCCGGTCGCTGACCAGGTAGATGGCTGCCTCGGCGCAGTCCTCGGCGGTGATGGGCCGGCCGAGCGGGTGGTTGGCCCCGGTCGTCTCGGCGACGCGGCGCAGCGTCTCCTCGTCGGTCGCCGCCATGCCGCCGGCCGCCATGAACCCGGTGAACGGCATCCCGGCCGGGCAGATCGCGTTGGCCCGGATGCCGAACGGCGCGCCTTCTATCGCGGCGGCCTTGGTGAGCTGATGCACCGCGCCCTTGGTGGCGCCGTACACGGAGCCGCCCCAGCTGACCAGGCCGGCGACCGACCCGGTGTTGAGGATGACCCCGCCACCGCCCTGCTCCTTGAACCGAAGGATCGCGTGCTTGGTGCCGAAGAACACGCCGGCGAAGTTCACGCCGACCAGGCGCGCGAAGTCCTCGGCCGTGTGGTCCTCGAGCTTGCTGCCGAGCCGCGGCGTCGGGATGCCGACGTTGTTGAACAGGATGTCGAGCCGGCCGAACGCCTCGGCGGCGGCGGAGATCATCGCGGCGACGTCGTCCTCGTTCGACACGTCGCAGCCGACGGCGATCGCCGTCCCGCCGGCCGCCTCGATCTGGCTCACCGTCTCCTTGACCGGTTCCAGCCGGATGTCGGCGCAGACGACCCGGGCGCCCTCCTCGGCGAACCGTAAGGCGGAGGCCCGGCCGACGCCGGAGCCGGCGCCGGTGACAATGGCACTCTTCCCGTCCAGCAGGTTTCCCATCAGGTCACGCTTCCTTCTTGTCGCCGGCCAGCAGCGCGAGCGCGCTGGTCGGGCAGGCTTCCACCGCGGTGCGGACCGCCGCCTGGTCGGCGCCGTCCGCCTCGCCGACGACCATCGCCTTGGCCTCGTCGTCGTGGGTGAAGAAATCCGGGGCGTAGACGACGCAGATCCCGCTGCCGATGCACTGCTCCCGGTCGACGGCGACCGACCAGCCAACGGGGGCGGACGCGGCCATGGCTCAGGCTCCGGCGAGGACGGGCGGCTCGGCCGGGGTGAACCGGTAGAGGCGCTCGGCGTTGCCGCGCAGCAGCTTGTACTGGGTCTCGGCGGGCAGGTGGCCGATGACGCTCTTCACCGTCTGGATGCAGTTCGGCCAGGTCGAGTCCGAGTGCGGGTAGTCGGTCTCGCACATGATGTTGTCCTCGCCGATCTCGGCGAGGCTGGCGATGCCGTGGTGGTCCTCGATGAAGCAACCGTAGATGTGGTCGCGGAACGTGGCGCGGACGTCGAGGGTGTCGAGGTCGACGCCGGTGGAGCCGCCGTGGTCCATGAACTTCGCGCCCCGCTGGACCCAGTAGCGCTGCTTGTCGAGGACCTGCTCGGCGCGCTCCAGGTAGTACGGCATCCAGCCGATCTCGCCCTCGGACAGGGCGATCTTCAGCTTGGGGTAGCGCTGGAACATGCCGGAGAACAGCCAGGAGAGCATGGCGCCCGAGGTGCGCATCGCGCCCCAGGTGAGGTTGGCCAGGAACGGCGTGTTGGAGGCGATCTTCGGCACCTGCGACGAGGAGCCGACGTGCATGGAGGCGACCATCTCCAGCTCGTTGGCGGCGGCCATGACCGGGTCCCAGTAGCGGTCCGGATCGTGAATGGTGGGCAGGCCGAGCGGCTCGGGGTTCTCGGAGAAGGCGAACGTCGTGGCGCCCTTCGCGGCGCAGCGCTCCAGCTCCGCCGCGGCGAGCTTCGGGTCCCACAGGGGTATGAGCGCGAGCGGGATGTAGCGGCCGGGGGCGGCGGCGCACCACTCCTCGATCATCCAGTCGTTGTAGGCCTTCAGGCAGACGAGGCCGAACTCGCGGTCACTCGCCTCCATGAACAGCTGCCCGCAGAACCGGGTGATCGTCGGGAAGCACAGTGAGGCGAGGATGCCGGCGCGGTCCATGTCCTTGACCCGCTCCACCGGGTCGTAGCAGCCGGGCCGCATCTCGCTGTAGGGCAGCGGCTCGGGGCTGAACTCCTCTTTCGTCTTGCCGGCGACGGCGGACAGGCCGGAGCTGGGGTAGCGCTTGCCGTCGTACACCCAGTAGTCCATGCCGCCTTCGTTGACCATGTGGGGGGCGCGGTCGCGGTCCTTGCTCGCGACCCGGTCGATCCACACGTGCGGCGGCTCGAGGATGTGGTCGTCAACCGAGATCAGCCAGTTCAGCCTGGGGTCGTCAGATGACATGGGGTACTCCTTGTGCTGAGGCTTGTGCTGGGGCGTGCCAAGACATGCTGGGACGGGAGGCGGGTGCGAGCCGGGTCCGGAACCGGTTCCGGGACTGGGACTGGGACGGGATCCGGGATCGGGTCAGCGCAGCTCGCCGATGGACAGGTGCTTGACCTCCTGGAAGGCGCGGATGCCGTCGGGGCCGCGCTCGCGGTCGAGACCGCTCTGCTTGTAGCCGCCGCTGGGGGCGTAGGCGCTGAACACAGAGGTGTTGACGTTGACCGCGCCGGTGCGCAGCCGGCGGGCGACGGCGGTGGCCGTGGCGACGTCCTTGCCGTACACCTGGCCGGACAGGCCGTAGACGCTGTCGTTCGCGATCCGCACGGCGTCGTCGAGGTCGCGGTAGCCGATCACCGACAGCACCGGGCCGAAGATCTCCTCCTGGGCCGCCGGGTTGGCGTTGTCGGGCACGTCGAGGACGGTGGGCTCGAAGTAGTAGCCGCGATCGAGGCCGGCGGGCCGGCCACCACCTGTGGTGACCTTGCCGCCGTGCTGCTCGGCCAGCGCCACGTACCGCTCGCAGCGCGCCCGCGCCGCGTCGTTGATGACCGGGCCCATCATCATGCCCGGGTCCGACGGCGGACCGACCTTCAACGACCCGTAGGCGCGGCTGACCGCCTCGACCACCTCTTCCTTGCGGTCCGCGGGCACGAGCATCCGGGTGGCGGCGACGCAGGCCTGGCCGGCGGTGGTGGCCACGACCATGATCGCCCCGGTCGCCACACGGTCGACGGCGTCGGGCAGGTAGATCTGCGCGGACTTCCCGCCGAGCTCCAGCGAGACCCTTTTCACCGTCGGCGCCGCCTGGGCGAGGATCCGCTTCCCGACGGCGGTCGAACCGGTGAACGACACCATGTCGACGGCCGGATGCGTCGTCAGCAGCTCGGCGCCGGCGGCGCCCTCCTCCACGACGACGGACAGGACTCCCGGCGGCAGGCCGACCGCCTCCGCCGCGGCGCCGAACACCAGCGAGGAGATCGGCGTCAGCGGGCTGGGCCGCAGGACGACCGAGTTGCCTGCCATCAACGCCGGGATGACCTTCTGGAATGCCATGATGATCGCGCCGTTGTACGGCGTGATCGCCGCGACCACGCCGATCGGCTCGTGCCGCCGGACACTGAGCGCCACCCGGCCGAGCACCAGCTCGTTGACGGGGACGGGGCTTGCTTCCTCGTGCCGCATCGACTGGTAGAGGTCGATCGTCGCGCGCCCGAGTGCCAGGCCGGAGGCGAACTGCGCCCGTTCCGCGTACGCGACCGGCTGGCCGGCTTCGGCGATCATCGTGGCGACGAGCGCGTCGTGCGAGGCCTCGATGTGGTCGAGGAACGCCAGGAGCACCTTCGCGCGTTCGGCCGCGGGCTTGTCGGCCCACACTCCCTCGTCGAAGCTGCGCCGTGCCTCGGTGATGGCCCGCTCGATCTCGGCGAGCGGTGTCACGCCGATCTCGGCGACCGTCGACTCGTCGGCCGGGTTCTCCACGGCGAACGAACCGTCGCCATCCACCCATCGCCCGGCGACGTACGAACGCCGTTCCTCGATGATTGCCGGCACCCCGGCCTCCCAACTGGACTACTGGATTCGCGTACCTGGGTTCGCGCCCCCCGCGGACCGCGCGCGCCGGGTCCTGGCGCTGGGTTCGGAACGGGGCTGCGTTGTCGTTCTCGTTGTCGATGTCGGAGCGATCCGCGCTCTCGGCGCGGACCGCGCGTTAGAACGGGTCAGAACGGGTCAGAACGGGACGGCGCTGTAGACGACGGCGCCGCCGTAGTGCGGCGACGAGTGGCAGGCGACGCCGATGGTTGCCTTGTCGCGCTGGCGTTCGCCCGCGCGACCGGACAGCTGCAGATAGCACTCGAGCATCTGGGGGACGCCGTGCATGCGGCCGTTCCCGAGCGCGCCGCCGCCGGACAGCGCCGGCAGCCCGTCTGGGCGGTCGGCGTCGATGCCACCGGCCTGGACGAAGCGGTGCGCCTCGCCGACCGGGCATAGGCCGAGAACCTCCAGCCAGAAGTACACGAACGGCGAGAACCCGTCGTACACCTGCGGAAGGTCGATCTCGGCCGGCCCGACCCCGGAGCGCTCCCACAGCCGGCTGGCCAGGCCGAAGCCGGCGTCCATGATGTCGTCGAGCGGCCAGTGCTGCGCCAGCCGGCGCCGCGGCGGCAGGCCGGACGCGTAGCCGGCGATGTAAACCGGCTTGTTCGGCAGGTCCGCGGCCCGCTCGGCGGAGGTCAGGACGAACGTGGCGACACCGTCGACCGGGATGTCGCAGTCGTACCGGCAGATCGGGTCCACCAGCGTCTGCGCGGCCAGGTACTCCTCGGCGGTGAGCGGCTTGCCGTGCCAGTACGACCAGGGGATGCGTGCGCCGTTCTTGCGTGCCTCCACCAGCACCGCCGCCATCGCCTCCCGGCTCGCGCCATAGCGCGCCAGGTACTCGTTGTACGGAAGGGCGATCATCTGCAGCGGGCCGAAGAAGCCCTGCGGAACGGTCCACTGCTGCCAGCCGACCGCCGCCTTCATCGGGTTGGCGTGATAGCTGCCCACCGGGTTGTGCAGGGCCCGGTGCAGCAGTACATAGTCGGCAGTGCCGCTCGCGACCGCGTTCACCCCGAGCGCCAGCGACCCGGTCAGCGCACCCACGCCGTCGAAGCCGGCGGTGTAACGCGCGTCGGCGCCGAGATGCGCGGCCATCCACTGCGACGACACGATGCTCGTCCCGTCCTCGACCGCGTGCGCCCCGGCCGTCGGGAACATGGAAGCGCTGACGAACCCGTCGACGTCGGCGACCTCGAGGCCCGCGTCGGCGATCGCCCGGCGGGCCGTGTCGACGGCGAGGACACCCAACGGTTCGGGCGCGTGCCGGCGGACGAGGCTGTGGGCGTAGCCGACGACGGCCACCTCGTTGCTCGGCCGGCCGCGTCGTTGCTGGCCGCTTCGAGCCCAGCTGCGCCGCTGCCGGTCGCTGGTCGCCCCACTGGCGCTGCCGCCGCTGTGCTGCTGGTCGCCCCGCGCCCGGTCGCCCCGCGCCTGGTCGTCGCGCGCCGCGTCGTTCTCGCTCATGCCTCACCCGCCAGCTCGAAGGCGGGAATGGCGACCTCTGGCGCCACGTCCTCGAACGCGACGGTGACCGGGGTGCCGACGCGGAGCGGCGCGTCGGGCCCGTCGAGGAGCCGGCCGATCAGGCGCAGCTCGGACTGTTCGGCGAGCTCGACGTCGACGAGGACGAAGGGCACGTCGAAGCCCGGGAGGAATGACTGGCGGACCACTGTCCACGACCTGACGGTCCCGCGGCCGCCGACCGGCTGAAAGGTGAAGCCCGGGTCGGTGCTGCCGCAGTGCGGGCAGATGATGTCGGGTGGGTGGGTGAAGGCGCCGCAGCGGGCACAGCGAGCGATCATCAGCTCGTGGCGGGCGACCGCGGCCCAGAACGGCGCGGACTGCTCGTCCGGCACTGGCAGCGGCCGACGAGTGGGCGTGGCGGCGGGTGACGCCGTGGACGCGTCGGTCGGCGCCGTGGAGGTGTTGGCCGGCGTGGAAGTGTCAGCCGGCGTGGTCGCGGGTGCCGGGGCGGTCACGGGATGACCTTCGCTTCGTTCAGCTCGCCGATCTGCTCCCAGGTACGGCCGAGCTCCAGCAGGATTTCCTCGGTGTGCTCGCCATGCTCAGGGGCACGCCGCAGCGGCGGCGGGCGCTCGTCGAACTGCACCGGAACGGTCGGCAGCCGGTAGGTCGACCCGTCCTCGACGTGGACCTCGCCCAGGTAGTCGTTCGCCAGCACCTGCGGATCGGTGAGCAGCTCCTCCACCGCCTGGACCGGCGCCCAGGGCGCGTCGATCCCGGACAGCAGATCCTTCCACTCCTCGAAGGTGCGGCTGGCGAACTCGGCGTCCAGCTCGGCGACGCAGGCATCCCGGTTCGCGCCGCGCGTCCGCAGGTCCGCGAACCGCGGGTCGGCGGCCAGGTCGTCGCGTCCGAGCAGCTGGCAGAAGTCCGCCCAGTAGCGGTCAGCCTCGAGGAACACCAGCTGGATGTGGCGCCCGTCCTTCGTCCGGTAGGTGCCGACCAGCGGGTTCGGGCCGCCGGTGCGGCCGGGCATGGCTCGCGGCTGAGTGCCGGACAGCGCCGAGAGCACGTCAGACGACAGCGTCCACATCGCCGTCGCGAGCAGCGAGACGTCGACGACCGAGCCGGAGCCCGTCCGTTCCCTGCGCAGCAGGGCCGCCGTCACGCCGAACGCCAGCGCCATCGCGCCGTTGCGGTCGCCCATCGCGCCGCGCTGGCTGATGGGGTAGTCCCGCTCCGGCGGGGTCAGCACGTGCGCGAGGCCGCCACGCGCGAAGAACGCCGACGAGTCGTAGCCCGGCCGGTCGGCGTCCGGCCCGCGGGCGCCGAAGCCGTGGCCCCGGGCGTAGACCAGCCGCGGGAAGCGCTGGCGCAGGGTGTCGGCGTCCAGGCCAAGACGGGAGAGCGCCCCGGGCCGGAAGTTCGTCAGGAACACATCCGCGGTCGCGAGTAGCTCGTCCAGCAGGGCTCGTCCCTGCTCACGGCGCAGGTCGAGCGCGATCGAGCGTTTGCCTCGGTTGGCCAGGGCGACGGACAGGTTGACCCCGCCGCTGTCGGTTCCAATGCCCTGGGTGGCCAGGCCCCGGTATGGGTCGCCTTCGAGGCGTTCGATCCGGATGACATCCGCGCCCCAGTCGGCCAGCAGCGCGCCGGCGACCGGGACGAACACCCATTGCGCCAGCTCCACGACGCGGACGCCGTCCAATGCGCCTGGAGCCTCGGGTGGGTCCAGCGGGTCTACCGGGCCTGCTTGGCCTGACGTGTCTAACTCGGCGTCGTCCACTCGACGGACCTCCCCTCGCGTCGTGCCGCACCCCTCGGCCGTGCCGCAGGATGTCACGACGCCTCGCACTGTAGAACGGGACTCTCGTTGCTGAGAAGCCCTCAATTCACTTCTAGGTAGAGCTTGACGTCCCCGTTGAATGTTGCGAGCATGCGTGCACTCCCGGTGCGCGGACGGCTCGAGCCGGCGCCGAGGTCTCGTTCGGCGGCCATGTCCGGCTGCTCACACACCTGCGGCGGGTCCCCGATCCCGAGGCGCGCCGCTGAACGCTTCGATTGACGGCTGCGGCGTGCCCTGGGCGTGGTTGCCCGCCTGCTCGTCGTCCCGACTGATCATTCCCAAGCCGTCGCCGCTGGGCGGGGCTTCGACCACGAGGTGAGGGCAAGTGGCACACACGAGGGGCCTGCTGGGCAGGCCGAATCGCCGACGTTCACGGCGGATGACCGGCCGGTTATCCGGCTTATCCCGGTCTGCCGGGTTATCCGGGCTGGTCTTAGCACTCGCCGCGACCGTTGGCCTCGCGGCCTGCGGGAGTGACGACGGCGGTGGTGGCGGCACTCCGGCCGCCTCGACAAGCGCGGCGACGTCGTTGCTCGGCCCGTCCGCGCCGGCAAAGGGTGCGCCCGTCAAGATCGGGATCGTTACCGAGGGCAAGTCGCAGGTCTCGGACATGTCGGCCCAGAACACCGTCGCCGACGGTACCGCGAAGTGGCTCAACGAGCACCGCGCCGGCATCGCCGGCCGGCCGATCGAGCTGGTCAAGTGTGACGCTCTGGGCGACCCCGGCAAGGCGACCGACTGCGGGAACAAGTTGATCGAGGCCGGGGTCGTCGCGGCCGTGTTCGGTGAGTCCGCCGTCATGCAGGACGCCTGGAAGCCGCTGCACGACGCCGGCATCCCGGTGATGCTCTACGCCACCAGTGAGCGGGCGCTGCTCGCGGACAAGGACTCGACCTTCATCCTGTCCGACCCGTCGGCCGGGCCTATCGCCGTGCCGATCCAGGTGGCCAAGGACAAGGGCTACAAGAAGGTGACGTCGATCGTCATCGACGTTCCGGCCGCGCTCGGCCTGGAGACGACGGTGGCGCCCGGCAAGTACAAGGACGCGGGCCTGGAGCACGAGCTCATCCGGATCCCACCGGGCACCGCCGACATGACGCCGCAGCTCGGACCCGTCGTCGCGGGCGACCCCGGCATGGTGTTCGTGCTCGGCAACGACTCGTTCTGCATCAGCGCCTTCAACGGCCTGCGCGCGGTCGGGTACACCGGCCAGATCACCAGCATCGCCCAGTGCATCACCGACGCCACCCGCAAGGCGGTGCCGGGTGACCTGCTCAAGGGCATTGAGATCACGGCGTCGGCGCCGATCGGGACCGACAACCCCTCCACCCAGCTCTACAAGGCCGTGGTCAGCGCGTACGCCAAGGGTGTGGACACCAGCCAGATCGGCGGGATGAGCATGTTCAGCGCGCTCGCCGGCTTCCAGATCGCGACCTCCAAGATCAGCGGCGACGTCACGCCCGCGAGCATCCTCAGCGCGGTCCGGGCGATGCCGGAGGCGGAGCTGCCCGGCGCCGGCGGGCTGAAGTTCAAGTGCGACGGCAAGGCCACCCCGCTGTCGAGCGCCGTGTGCACCCGCGGCTCGCTGGCCGCAACCCTCGATGCCAAGGGGAATCCGAGCAGCTACGAGTTGGTCGGCACCTCCGCTGCCGGCTGAGCCGGCTCGCGACCCCGGGGCCGGGAACCATCCCGGCCCCGGGCCTGCGCGGTTCGCGCCTGCCGATCGGCGACGTTTCCACCAGGTGCCGGCGAATCCGCCACGTTCCGCGGAACAGCCCGGCCCGCGGTAGGCAGCCCCACAGGACAACGACTCCGAACGTGAAACTTTGGACGGGACGTGGAAGGGACGGGCCGTGGAAGCCGCCTTGGACACCGAAACCAGCAAAGTCGAGGCCGGCGAGGGTGAGGTCAGCATCTCCCGCCGGATTCGGCAGCTCGTCGAGGAGAACCCGACCGACGTGGTGTTCCGCCACATCGGGCTGGACGGCTCCGAGCCGGCATACACCTGGCCGATGCTGGACCGACGTGCCAGCCAGCTCGCCGCCGCTCTCGCGGACCGCGGTCTGCGAGCCGGCGACCGGCTCGGGATCGGGCTGCGCAACTCGCCGCAGTTCGTGCTCTCCGTGCTCGCGACCTGGAAGCTCGGCGCCGTGCCGGTGCCGGTCCGCTGGGATGTGCCCGACTGGGAGCTCGAACGACTGCGCCAGGTGATCGACCCGCGGATCTACCTGGGCCCGCAGGACCTCGCCTGGATTGACGAAACCGAGCGGCTCACGGTCCCGGACCTGCCCGACGTCGTCTCTCCGCACGTCAACGGCATCTGCAGCAGCGGCTCGACCGGGACCCCGAAGATCATCCTTTCCGAGCGGCGAAGCATCCACGACCCGCGTTATGCCGGGAGGCTGCTCGAGAACTGGCGCCCGGTGCGCGAGCCGCAGACCATCCTCGTGCTCGCGCCGATGTACCACACGAACGGTTTCTCCACGCTGTTCAGCCTGCTGATGGGCGACCGGCTGGTGGTGATGGAGAAGTTCGACGCCGCCCGGGTCGTCGACGTCATCGAACGGCACCGGGTCACCACGTTCACCGCGACCCCGACAATGCTGCAGCGGATCGCCGACCTTCCCGGCATCGACGGCCGCGACCTGTCGAGCATCGACTGGTTCATTCAGGGCGCGGCTCCCATGCCACGGTCGCTCGTCCACCGGTGGGCCGGGCTCGTCGGCCCCGAACGCATCGTCATGGCCTACGGCATGACCGAAGGGCTCGGTCTCACGGCGATCCGTGGCGACGAGTGGCTCACCCACCAGGGCAGCGTCGGCCGCGGCATCGGCGGCACCGAGCTGCGCATCCTGGACGCCGACGGCGCCGAGTCACCACTCGGCGAGATCGGCGAGATCTACCTGCGTTCCCCGTCCTATGGCGGATACCGGTACCTGGGCGACGCCCCGCGGCTGCGCGGCACCGACGAAGGCTTCCACACCGCCGGCGACATGGGCTACCTGGACGCCGACGGCTACCTGTACCTCGTCGACCGCAGGGTCGACCTGATCGTCACCGGCGGGGCCAACGTGTTCCCCGCCGAGGTCGAGTCCGCGCTCATCGACCACCCCGCCATCGCCGACGTGGTCGTCGTGGGCCTGCGCGACCCCGAATGGGGCCGCCGGGTGCACGCCGTCGTCGAACCGGCCGACCCCGCGAACCCTCCGTCCGCGGATGACGTCATTGCCTACGCCAAGAACCGGCTCGCCCACTACAAGGCGCCCAAGACCGTCGAGTTCGTCGCGGCGATTCCGCGCAGCGAGGCGACAAAGGTCAACCGCGGCGCCCTCGTCGCCGCTCGTGGCGGCTGATCCGGGTAATCGCGGCCACAGTCCGGGCGACCCGCCCGGACTGCGCGCCGCGTCCGCCCCGACGAAAGGTAGCGTCGAGCCTGTGTCCTGGGCAGAACGCGCCGCCGACCGATCGCCGTCGGTCCGCCGCTCACGCCTGCGCACCATCCAACAGGCAAAAGTGATCGTCCAGGCGGCCCGGCGGCTGGTCGACGAGAAGGGCGACCAGTTCACCACCCAGGAACTGGCCCGCGAGGCCGGCGTCGCACTGCAGACGTTCTATCGGCATTTTCCCGGCAAGGACCAGCTGCTGGTCGCCGTCATCGAAGACATGATCGCCGAAAACGCGGAGCTCTATGCCGCCGCCGCGAGCCACCTCCCCGACCCGGTGACCCGCCTGCGCTTCTACATCACCGAGATCCTCTCAGGCCTGACCGTGGCCGACGGCGCGGGTGACGGCGGCCTCGCCGCTGTGGCCGACGGCGCCGCCGGCGAAAACGCCCCTGGCACTGACGGCGTCCCTCCTGGCACTGACGGCGTCCCTCCTGGCACTGACGGCGTGCCAGGTATTGGCGGCGTCCCTGTGGGCGACGTTCCCGGCGTTGGCATTGGTGGCGTCGGCTCGGCCGGTGGTGGCGCGGTCGGCGAGGCCTCCGTCGGCGCCGGGCGGCGCGGCGGACCGGGCGACGCCGACGCGGTGGATGGCACAGCACGTGCCGGCACCGGGCCGCGTTTCATCACCGCCCAGCACTGGCGGCTGCACCAGCGTTTCCCGGAGGACATGGCACACGCTATCCAGCCGATCACCGATTTAATCGCCCGCGAGCTGCACGAGGCCCAGGCCGCCGGCCTGCTGCACCCGACCGACCCGGACCGGGACGCCGCCCTCATCACGAAGCTGGTCATGACCGTCTACCACCACTACGCCTTCGCCCCGCCGGGCGAGGCGACCACGGCCGTCACCGAACACCTCTGGTCCTTCTGCCTCACCGGTCTCGGCGGCCCCGCACCCGCCGCGCGTCCAGCGGCGACGGCGACCCGCGCGTCCACCAACGGAGAGCGCGTCTAGTCGGGCTTTGTCTGAAGCGGCTCTCGCGTTTCCGCGGCGCGTGGCGCGGGGTGATCGGATGCGTGGCGGCTGGTCCGCCGATGTGTGACGATCCGGGGCGTGGCGTTGGTCGGCCTGCGGGACGAGAGCGTGTCGGCATTCGCGGACGGGCGAGAATGGGGGACAGCCGGCGCCTACGAGGCAGTCTCCGCGGTGGCTGGGTTCGCCGTCGACCCGGGCGCCGCGGCCAACCGGGGGATCGTCGATCTCGAGCGCGTCGCCGGCGCGGACGGCCTGGCGCGTTTCGAGGCCGACCTTCGGGTGCTGCGCCCGCGCGCCGGCGGCAACGGCTGGCTGGTCTTCGTCGTCCCGAACCGGGGGCTGCTCGGCGGCATCCCGTTCTCCGCGGGCGCGCCGATACAGCTCGCCGACCTGGACACGCTCGACGCGGGCGACGGCTTTCTGCTCGCCCGCGGCTGGACGGTCGCCTGGTGCGGCTGGCAGTGGGACGTGGCGCGCGGCGAAGCGAGCGTTGGTCTCACCGCGCCGACCGTCGACGTCGGGCCAGGATGGCTACGGATCGAGTTCCGTCCGGACACGGACCAGCCGGACCATCCGCTTTCCGACTCGTCGCCGTTCTTCGCCTTCACCGACTTCCCGACCGTCGGCGTCGACGACCCGGACGCGTTCCTCACCGAGCGGCTGACCCCCGACGGGGCTCCCCGGCCGGTTCCTCGCGACCGGTGGCGGTTCGTCGACGCGACGACGGTGGCGCTCGACGGCGGGTTCCGTGCGTTCCACTGGTACACGCTGACCTACCGGACGTCGCTGTGCCCGGTGGTGGGAACCGGGCTGCTCGCGGTTCGGGACGCGGCCTCATGGCTGCGCCGGACTGGAGGCCTGACGCATGCGTTCGCCTTCGGCGTCTCCCAGTCGGGCCGGTTCCTGCGACAGTTCCTGTATGAAGGCCGCAACGTCGACGAGGCAGGCGCCGTCGTCTTCGACGGCGTTTTCGCCCATATCGCGGGTGCCCGGCGCGGTGAGTTCAACCACCGATACGCCCAGCCCTCGCTCACCCACCCGCTCGGCCTCACAAACCTGCCTCCGTACGACACGGCCGGCCTCCTCGCCCCGCCCCGCGCGGCTGCGGCGAGCAGCGGGGCAGTGAGCAGCGGGGCGGCGAACAGCGGGGCGGCGAATAATGAGGCGGGGGACCACGAGGCGGAGGTCCCCAGCGCGGTGCCGAAGCTGTTCCTGACCAACAGCTCCTGGGAGTACTGGCGCGGCGACGGCGCGCTGGTACACATCCATCCGGAGACCGGCGAGGACCTGCCTGACGACCCGGACGCGCGCGTCTACCTGCTGCGCGGCACCGACCATTTCGGCGCACTAACCCTCAAAGAGTTCATGCCGGGGGCGAACCCGACCCACGCGCATGACGTCGGCCCGATCCTGCGCGCCCTGTTCGTCGCGCTGGTGGAATGGGTCTGCATGGGCGACGACCCGCCACCGAGCAAGGTTCCCCGCTGGAAGGACGGAACGGCGTCGACGCGCGAGGCCGTCCTGAAACAGTTCGCCACCACGATCGACGCCGCCACCACCACGGCCGCCGTCGCCATCGCCACCGACGCCACCGACGCCACCGACGCCACCGGCGGCGCGTGGCTCCCGGATCTCGACGCGCTGAACGTCACCCGGGACATGGATCTCGGACCCGGCGCGGAAACCGGCACCGGCCGCTGGCCGCCGGTGTTCGGTGCGGCGAAACCAGCTGTCGTCGCCGCGGTCGACGCCGATGGCAACGAGACCGCCGGCGTCGCGCTGCCCGTCGTCGCCGTCCCGGTCGCGGCGTACACCGGTTGGAACCCGCGTCGCCCCGTCGCCGGGCTGCCGAACCCGCTGTACGAGTTCCTCGGCAGCATGTTGCCGCTGCTCACCGACCCCGGATTCCCAGCCCGCGACGCCTACGAGTCGGCGGTCCGTGCCGCCGCCGCGGGTCTCGTCGAGTCCCGTTTCCTGATTGCCGAGGACGTCGAGTCCACCGTTCGCGAGGCGCTCACCGTCTATGACCGCGCGGCTGTTCCCGGACGGTCGCCCGGCGGCCAACCGGGCGCCACACCAGCGGGCTGACGCCGGCCTGGCCCGCGCCGCGCGAGGGAGGCCGGCCCGCCGATGCGACCTGGGCTGGCTGGCCCGGTGCCGGGAGCTCAGTGCGGGGGAAGTTCAGTGCGGGGGAAGTGAGGAGCCGGGGAGCGGGCCCGGCCCTGGGACCAACCCGGCCCGTGCCGCTGGTGCAGCCGATGCGGCTGGTGCGGCCGAGGGATCGTCGGACGTGCACCGGCCCGGCATACGCGGAACGGGGGGAGCCGCGCGTGCCGGGCCGGCAGGGCACAAACTACACCAAAACCATGGGCGAGGTTGATCCGCGACCGCATCCGTCTTCGGCGACGGACCTCCCCGGTCCTCGGCGACGGTCGGGCCGTCTCCGAGGATCAGGCGGTGGCACGGGCGCGCTGCGCGAGCAGGGTTCGCTCACTTTGGCGAACCTCGACCGCCAGGGCGAAGTCGCGGTTGTCGAGGGCCTCGTCCTTCGCCTCGCGCAGGGCCGCGATCTGGGCGTCGAGGTCGCCCGACACCGAGTCGAGCAGGGTTGGGCCCGGATAGGGCAGGACGCCCAGTGCGACCAGCGTCCGCCGGCGGGCCTCCTCCCGGTTGAGCCGCAGCCGGTCGAGGATCTTGGCGCCTTCGCCCCCGTCCTCGCGCAGCAGGCTGAGCAGGATGTGCTCCGGGCCGACGTGGGCGTGGTCGGCCGTCTTCGCCTCGAGCCGGGCGCGTTCCAGGATCCATTCCGCCCGCTGAGTGAAGGACGGGCGACGGTCTCGCCGGGCCTTTCCTCGCATCGTGGCTGGCCTGGCGAGGCCGCGGCCCACGACGGCCTCTACCGCGGAGCGGGCGTGTTCCAGCGTGACGCCGAGCGACGCCAGCACCCGGGCTCCGGCGCCAGTCCGCCGGTTCAGCAGGGCGAGCAGCAGGTGTTCGGTGCCGATCTGTTCGTGGCCGAGGTCGAGGGCCTCTTCCTGAGCGACGGTGAGCAGACGGCGGGCAGGGTCATTGAACAGGTCATGCATCGGTGAGCTCCCCGGCGCGGCGTCCCCCCGACCGCCCGATGAAGTTGATCGTTTGTTGTTATTCCATTCTCGTGGACGGCGGGGCCCCATGTGGCCGTTAAGGCTGAAATGCCCGTCGCGCGCGGTGCGGAGGCCGTGGCCCCGCAGTCCCGCGGAGACGTTCGGCGGGAGGGCGCCTCGCCGGGGGCCACCGAGCGCCGGCGCGCGGTACCTTTGATCGCATGACGTCACCCATGTGCAAGGGGGCCGCGCTCCTCGTCACCGCATGAGCGGTGCATCCGTGCGCACGCCGGCCGAGCTGCGTCGGCTTCGCCGCCAGCGGCCACATCGTTGCTGGAACCATCTGCTGGCCGCGCCATTGTGGCCGAAGCACGGCGTCAATCTGGGCACGTTGCTGCGAACCTGCGACGCCGTCGGGGCCTGTCTCGCCGTGCCGCGCGGGCCGCACTGGATCTCCGAGGCACTCGCTCAGGGAAACACCCTGCGTCACCGATCGTGTGTCCACCGCGTGGCCGACCCGCTCGACTGGCTGGCCTCCCACCGCGCCGCCGGAACCGCGATCGTCGGAGTGGAACTCGCGGAGGGCTCGGTCCGCCTCGGCGACCTGCCGGCGGCGCGCGGTCGCACTGTGATGGTGCTCGGCCACGAAGGCACCGGGATCCCCGACGAGGCTGTGCCCCTGCTGGATACCGTCGTCGAGATCCCCATGGTGGGCACCGGGCATTCGCTGAACGTCGCCGTCGCCGGCTCGCTCGTCCTCTACCGGCTCGCAGGTCTCCTCTGATGCTGACGCCCCAGCCAGCCGTGGCCTCCGCCCGCCACGATCATGGCGGTGTGCGCCGCAACGCGCCTGGCGGCTACCGTCTCGCCCAACGGCTACATCATGTAGTCGTGCATGTACGGCTCAGGTGGTCGCTGGCGGGCGATCGCGGGTGGCCAGGGTGATTGCCCAGGCCCGCCGCGGGTGCCCTCCCGACCCGGCTCCGTCCCGACAGCGATTCGTGTCAGATAGGCCAGCCCATAGACAGGCTGAGCTGACACGCTTCGGGGCACCACTGTCGATGTGTGTCAGATAGGCCAGCCCATGGCTGCTTTTCCCTTGGGACACATATGACCTGCGTCACTGATGGTGGTGGCACGCTGCTTCTGGTCCGTCGACGCCTCCGCAAATGGTGGATAGCAGCAACGGAGGCCGTCTCGGCCGTGAGGTCTGCTGGTTAGTTCATTTGCCAGAGCCACACTGTCCCGTCGTCGCTGCCGGTGGCGAGGGTGCGTCCGTCGGCCGAGAACGCGACTGAGCGCACGGCGTCGGTGTGGCCGGTGAGGGGTTCGCCGATTGGGTGAGGGTCGGTGGGGCGGGAGAGGTCCCACAGCCGCACCGTCTGGTCGGTGCTGCCGGTGGCGAGCGTGCATCCGTCGGCCGAGAACGCGACTGAGCGCACGGCGTCGGTGTGGCCGGTGAGGGGTTCGCCGATTGGGTGAGGGTCGGTGGGGCGGGAGAGGTCCCACAGCCGCACCGTCTGGTCGGTGCTGCCGGTGGCGAGCGTGCATCCGTCGGCCGAGAACGCGACTGAGCGCACGGCGTCGGTGTGGCCGGTGAGGGGTTCGCCGATTGGGTGAGGGTCGGTGGGGCGGGAGAGGTCCCACAGCCGCACCGTCTGGTCGGTGCTGCCGGTGGCGAGCGTGCATCCGTCGGCCGAGAACGCGACTGAGCGCACGGCGTCGGTGTGGCCGGTGAGGGGCTGGCCGACTGGGTGAGGGTCGGTGCGGCCAGAGAGGTCCCACAGCCATACCGTCCGGTCGCGGCCACTGGTAGCGAGGGCGCGTCCGTCGGCCGAGAACGCCACCGACAACACGGCGCCGGTGTGGCCGGTGAGGGGTTGGCCGAGCGGGCGAGGGTTGACGGGGTAGTCGAGGTCCCACAGCCACACGCTCCCCCCGTACCGGCTGCCGGCGGCGAGGGTGCGTCCGTCGGCTGTGAACGCCATCGACAACACGGAGTCTGTGTAGCCGGTCAGAGGTGGGTCGATCCGGTGAGAGTTGGCCGGTTCGGAGAGGTCCCACAGCAGCACGCTCCCGTCGCGGCTGCCGGTAGCGAGAGTGCCTCCGTCGGCTGTGAACGCCACCGACAACACGGAGTCTGTGTAGCCGGTCAGAGGTGGGTCGATCCGGTGAGAGTTGGCCGGTTCGGAGAGGTCCCACAGCAGCACGCTCCCGTCGCGGCTGCCGGTAGCGAGAGTGCCTCCGTCGGCTGCGAACACCACCGACAACACGGAGCTGGTGTGGCCGGTGAGGGGCTCGCCGAGCGGGCGGCCGCCGGTAAGCACCGACGGTGCCGATGCCGGTGCAAGTGGCGGTGCCGGTGCAGGTGGCGGTGGGTAGGCGGGTTTACTGATCGGCGGCGCGGGGCGCGGGGGTATGGGGTAGGCGGGGGCGTTGGTCGGTTTGGCGCGGCCAGTGAGGGCGTGGCCGATCCGGTCGAGCAGATGTCCGCGGGCGTCGTCCTGGGCGAGGGGGAACAGGTCGATGGAGACCACGGCGGAGAGTAGGCCGGGGCGGTCGCAGTCGTCGACGCGAACCGGTAGCAGCTTGCGGGCGAAGCCGTGGGGGTCGGCTGCGTGGGCGGCTTGCCATTCGGCTTGGCCGTAGACGGAGGTGAGGTAAGCGCCGGACAGGATTGCGATGGTCCGGGTGGCGCGGCGGACGCCGTCGTTCATCTTGATCTGCCAGTTCGATCCGGGGACGAAGTCCCATGCCTGGATCAGTACCTGGTAGCCCGCGTCTTCCAACTGCCAGGCCACCCACTCGGCCCACCGCCGGTCCGCGGCGGTGTACGAGACGAAAAAGTCCCAGCCGCCCGTGTGTGATGAAGCCCCCGAAGCCGTCACGTCTCCGATCTTCCCACCACACGCCAACCACCCGTCACGCGGCGGCGAGGGACCCACGACCGTACGCTCTAGAACGTCGTCGCCTACGCGAGCAGTGCGTCGTAGCAACGTCCGACCTGCGCTAACTGGAGCAAGCATCTCGGGAGCGGCCTTCGGGCTCGCTCCCGTTGTCGTGTCGGCGGGTGCGGGCGTCCGGCCGGTCAGTCGCGGTCGCGGTGGGCGTAGTCCTGGTGGGCATTGCCCTCGGGTCGCGGCCCGGCCGTGTCCGCCGGGTGGCTGGGCTAACCCCTGAGCTCCGATGATCGTTTAGCCCGGTATGGGAATGTAGGCGTAAAGTCGATGTTGCCCACGGACATTTCAGGGGCCTTTACGGGCAATTCTTTTGATCTTGCCGTGAATGGCTGCGGCAGGGATTCCCGTGTTCGGCTGCATTTGCCGGCGGGGCCGTTTACAATGGGAGGTGAAAGAAAAACTCAATAAGGCGGCCCGGGACGGTGCGTCAACACCAATCCCGGGCCTAGATCCCAAACCTTGCCTGAACAAGGAGTGGAACCTGATGGCGATTCTGCCACATGGGACGATCGGCCACGCTTCGCCGTCGTCGTTGTCTTTGCTCGACAAGATCGCGCTTGTTGCGCGGAACCTGCCCACGGCGGCGGACTACGCCGCGTTGGGGATGCGGGCGGTGAACTTCACCCGTCAGGCGCCCGGCTCGGCGCGGGAGTTGCCGGTTCAGCATGCGGTGTTCACGGCGGCGTGTGTGGCGCGGGGCTGGACGGCGGGCGGCTCGGTCGGCCAGATCGGTGACGGGCTGCGTGCCTGGTCGGCGGTGATCCGGCTCGTGCAGAACGGCACCTATGACGTGGTCGTGGTCGACACGTGGGATCGGCTGGCGGCGACTGAGGCCGGGCGGATGCGGGTCCTGGGCATGCTGCGCGACGCGGGGGTACGGCTCCTGATCGCCCGCGACGGGATCGACACCGGCGACTGGATCGGCGCTGGGCTGGTCGACTCCCTGATCGGCCCGCCCGTGGTGGGCAAGGCCCGTGCGGCGGCGTCCCGGTGAGCGGCGGGAACGGCTGGCCGTTGGTCCGGGCGCTGACGCTGCCAGAGCGCGGCTACGGCCTGGAAGTACAGGCGGGCGCGACTCCGGCGGAGATCGGCACGGTCGTGGCGGGGCTTCCCCCGGCGTCGTTCGTCGATCACATGCCCGCGCGGCAGGCGGGGGTGGTGCTGCTGTTTCGCAGGTTCCCCGACGGCGTCCCCGACCCGGCGGCGCCGTCCGGTGGGTTCGGCGGTGGGCGGGAGGCGGTGACGCTGCCTGGCGGCTGGGTGCCGGACGTGGCGGCGGTGCCGGACCGTGGCCTGACTCCGTACCAGGTCGCGGCCTATGAACTGATCTCGGCGGCGGCGGACTCGGCGATCGGGGCCCGTGTCTTCGACCTGGTCAGGCGGGAAGCTCCCGAAACGGTCGTCGCACTGGCGGGCCTGCTACGCGACGGAACGCGGGGCCGGTGCGGCTGCCGATCGGATCGACACCACTCGTAGTCCAGGTGGACGGCGGCGGCCGACGATCCTGCACAGGGTTGCCGGCCGTCGCCATGTCCGGGGCCTCGGGGCTCTGCCCCGTCATACCCCCGGCTGAGCGGGGCTTCTCCGGTGGGCAGGCAAGCTCTGCTTTGCCGCAGGGTTCTCGGCCGTGCAAGATCCGCCCGGCGTTCCCTGCGCTCATCGGGTCGGGTGGCGGTCTTGCGCGGTCGGGGTTCCTGTGGCAACCCTCTGGGTGCCTGCTCACCGGAGGAGACACGCGGACTCCTGCCCTGCCCTGCCCCCTCTCCGGAGGCGGCCGGGGGTTCGGGGGCTGGCCCCCGAGCACTAGACCGGACTCGCCCGGCTCGCTGTCATGCCCGCGGTATCGCGCTGCCTACTGACGGAATCCGCGGTGGCCTTCACCGTCCTGGTGGTGGGGTGCGACGGGCCGACGCTCCGACGCGCGGGGGTGGGTGGCAGACCCGACGTGCCCGGGGTGCCGAGCGAAGCGAGGCGGGGCCCCGGCGGCGCGGCGGGGCTGACGGGCCCCGCCCCCGCGCGGCGCGTGCGGCGGCACGGCGCAGCCCGCCACGGCGGCCGAAGGCCGCCCTTGAAACCGTAGAGAAACTCTGCGATGGCGATCATCGGCGAAAGTGCCCTCCGGGCGGACTGCCCGTGCAGTGCGCTGGTCCCCTGGCGGCGTGGGATGCTGATCGTGTGGTCGGTGGGGGCATGGTCGACGGGGCGCAGCGCTTCTTTGTGTCGTACTCGGGCGTAGATGTCGGGTGGGCGGAGTGGATTGCCTGGACATTGGAGGCTGAGGGGTACGAGGCGCTGATTCAGGCGTGGGATTTCGGGGCTGGGTCGCATTTTGTTGGTGAGATGCATCGAGCAGTAGCTGGTGGCAGACGGACAGTGGCTGTGCTGTCGGATGCCTATTTGAAGTCGGCGTTCGCGACGGAGGAGTGGCAGGCCGTGTGGGCGGCTGATCCGGCGGGTGCAAATCGACTGTTGCTGGTCGTCCGAATCGAGGACTGCGACAGACCTGGGCTCCTGCGTCAGGTCGTGTCGGTGGACCTGTTCGGCATCGAACGAGATGTGGCCCGTCAACGGTTGCTAAACGCGATCGCTGGGCGCCGGGGAAAGCCGAAATGTGAGCCCGTGTTCCCTGTGGCGGCTGCGTCGGACACGATAACACAGCTCCCGCCCCTGAACCTGGCGGCCCGTGCTCCGGCGGCCGGATCGGCTTACTTGGAGCAGGTGCGCCAGATCGCTCCGCCGTGCCTGGTCGGCCGAGAAGCAGAACTCGCACGCTTGGCCGAGTTCTGCACCGCCGCAGACGATGCCACGGACCCTGCGTATGTATGGTGGCGAGCGGCGGCGTGGACAGGAAAGTCCGCGTTGATGTCCAGCTTCGTGCTGGATCCTCCAGCAGGGGTGCGGGTAGTGTCGTTCTTCATTACCGCCCGGTATGCCGGTAACAGCGACCGACTCGCGTTCGTCGAGATCGTCACCGAACAACTCGCCGACATCCTCGGAGAGTCGGTGCCACCGTTCCAGGATCCGGGCCGCCGGGAACGGCTGTGGTTCAAATTTTTCGCGGACGCCGCTGCCTCATGTCAGGAACAGGGGCAACGGCTGATATTGGCCGTGGACGGACTGGACGAGGACCGGGGGGTGATCGGGCCGGGTGCGCGCAGCATCGCCGGGCTACTCCCCGCCAGCCCACCGCATGGAGCGCGGGTGGTGGTCGCGAGCCGCCCGGACCCGCCAATCCCTGGCGACGTGCCCGTCGGCCACCCGTTGCGTGACCCGGGCGTCATCCGAACGTTGA
Organism: Pseudofrankia coriaricola; assembly: GCF_032027725.1. Lineage (NCBI taxonomy): Bacteria > Bacillati > Actinomycetota > Actinomycetes > Frankiales > Frankiaceae > Pseudofrankia > Pseudofrankia coriaricola. Next base: position 99,442 of record NZ_JASNFO010000005.1, read on the forward strand.
GCCGGTCGGCCTATGCTGCGGCAATCAGGGCGGACATGCAGGCTGATTTGCACCGACTCCGAACCGGTGGTCCGCTGGAGCGGGAACTGCTGGGGTTGGTGACTGCTGCCGGTGGCGGTCTGTCGGGCCGTGATCTGGAGGAGCTCTCGACCGATACCGAGGTGACTGAATGGGATATCGAACAACTGCTGTCCACTGTCGCCGGTCGCAGTTTCGCCAGCCGGCCACCAAACTGGAGCTCGAACGGCGCGATGGTCTACCTGCTCGGCCATGAAGAACTCCAACAGGACGCCGTCCGCGCCTATGGGCCCCGAAATCTCGCCGCCTACCGGGACCGGCTCCACATCTGGGCGCGCGAATATCGGCAGCGGCAGTGGCCGCAAGACACTCCGGAATACCTGCTTCGCGGCTACTACCGGCTGCTGCTGGCAACCGGCGACCTAACCCGCGCCGTCGAGTGCGCCACCGACCAGCAACGCCACGACCGGATGCTCGACCTGACCGGCGGAGACGCCGCCGCCCTAGCCGAGATCGCCGACGCCCAGAACACGATCCGCGCTCAGGAGTCGTCCGACCTGCCGCTAATGGCCCGGCTGGCCGTTCACAGGCAACGGCTCGCGGAGCGTAACAGCAACATCCCTACTCACCTGCCCGCTGTCTGGGCCCGACTCGGCCATGCGACCCGCGCGGAGCAACTCGCCTGCGGCATAACCGATCCGAGTTCGCGGGCCCGGGCACTGATGGAGGTGGCCGGTTCTCTTGCTCAGGTCGGTGAGGAGGCTCGCGCTGTACAGGTGATCACCGACGCTGAGCAAGTTGCTCGCAGCATCGCCGATCCGAGTTCGCGGGCCCGGGCACTGATGGAGCTGGCCGGTTCTCTTGCTCAGGTCGGTGAGGAGGCTCGCGCTGTACAGGTGATCACCGACGCTGAGCAAGTTGCTCGCAGCATCGCCGATCCGAGTTCGCGGGCCCGGGCACTGATGGAGCTGGCCGGTTCTCTTGCTCAGGTCGGTGAGGAGGCTCGCGCTGTACAGGTGATCACCGACGCTGAGCAAGTTGCTCGCAGCATTGCCAATCCGGAAGATCAAGTCTCGCGGCTCGCGAATGTAGCCGTCACTTTCGTCCAGGCTGGTGAGCTGGCCCGCGCTGTGCAAGTCGCTTCCGACGCCGAGCAAGTCGGCCGCGACATCACCAACCAGCAGGATCACGGCTGGGCACTGGCGTATGTGGCCGACGCCCTTGCTCAGGCCGGTGAATACGTCCGCGCCGAGCAGCTCGCCCGCGACATCACCGACCCGCACTCTAAAGCTCAGGCCCAGGCGAACGTGGCCGACGCCCTTGCCCAGGCCGGTGAGCTGGCCCGCGCTGCGCAAGTCGCAGCCGACGCCGAGCAGACAGTTCGCGACGTAACGTCCATCTGGGACCACGCCTGGGAGCTAGCGAGCGTTGCCGGCGCCCTTGCTCAGGCCGGTGAATATGTCCGCGCCGAGCAACTCGCCCGCGACATCACCAGTCCAGGCAACCAAGCCGGGGCGCTGGCGAAGGTCTCCGGCGCCCTTGCTCAGGCCGGTGAATACGTCCGCGCCGAGCAACTCGCCCGCGACATCATCGAGCCGCACTCCCAAGCCAGGGCGCTGGCGAAGGTCTCCGGCGCCCTTGCTCAGGCCGGTGAATACGTCCGCGCCGAGCAACTCGCCCGCGACATCATCGAGCCGCACTCCCAAGCCGGGGCGCTGGCGGACGTAGCCGGCGCCCTTGCCCGGGCCGGCGAGCGGGTTCGCGCCGAGCAGGTCGCCACCGATGCTGAGCAAGTCGCCCGCGACATCGCCAACTCACGGGGCCAGGTCCAAGCGCTGGTGGCCGTAGCCGGCGCCCTCGCCCGAATCGGCGAGCGGGTTCGCGCCGAGCAGGTCGCCACCGATGCTGAGCGAGTCGCCCGCGACATCACCAACCCGGAGCAACTAATTCAACTGCTGACATACGTGGTCGGCGCCCTTGCCCGGGCCGGCGAGCGGGCTCGCGCCGAGCAGGTCGCCACCGATGCTGAGCAAGTCGCCCGCGACATCACCAACTCACGGGGCCAGGTCCAAGCGCTGGTGGCCGTAGCCGGCGCCCTCGCCCAAATCGGCGAGCAGGCTCGCGCCGAGCAGGTCGCCACCGATGCTGAGCAAGTCGCCCGCGACATCACCAACCCGGTCGACCAGGGTTGGGCGCTGGTAGGCGTGGCTATCGCTCTCGCTGAGGCCGGCGAAGGCGTCCGCGCCGAGTGGATGGCCCGCGACATCACTGACCCAGACGCCCAGGTCTGGGCGCTGGCGGACGTGGCGGGTGCCCTGGCTCAGGCCGGTGAATACGTCCGCGCCGAGCAGCTCGCCCGCGAAATCGCCAGTCCGCATGCCCAGGCGCGCGCGCTGGCGTTGGCGGCCGTGGCGGGCGCCCTCGCCCAGGTCGGCGAGCGGGCCCGCGCCTTGCAGATCATCACCGACGCCGAGCAAGCTGCGCGCAACGTCGCCAGTCCGCAACCCCAGGCGCTGGCGCTGGCGGATGTGGCGAACGCCCTGGCTCAGGCCGGTGAACACGTCCGCGCCGAGCAGCTTGCTCGCGACATCACCGACCCACACTCTCGGCCCCAAGCGCTGGCGGATGTGGCGAACGCCCTGGCTCAGGCCGGTGAACACGTCCGCGCCGAGCAGCTTGCTCGCGACATCACCGACCCACACTTCCAGGCCCGAGCGCTGGCGGACGTGGCCGGTGCCCTTGCCCAAGCCGGTAACCGCGCCTTGGCTACTCGTCTGCTCGGGGAAGCTCTCGGTATTGGCAACTGGACCGGTCTGCCGCTCTCAGTAGTCGCTGAGGTGAGCCCGGATGCGATACGGACGATTGCCGACGCGACTGTTGGCAATCGGGAAGGCTGATCGCGCCAGGTGCAGTCAGTTGGCGGTGAGGCGTGCATGCACGATGTGCGGCGCTGCGCTGGGATGTCGGCTCGGCACTCGATCCCCGGAACGAACAACTCGGCACTCGCGGCGGGCCCGCACGGCGGTCCGCATCTTGCGCCCTCCTGCACCCTCCATCGATGATCATCGGTTGTTCGTTATTTCATCGGCGATCCTGCCTGTCAGGGAGGCCGCCGGGGTCTCGCGCGACCAACGCTATAGATCGCTGGTCAATCGTCACCTGAGGCAGAACCCGTCAAGCGTCAGCTGCGACTCGACATTGCGTTGGCGTTGGCGCCTCGGGATGCCGGCATGTCGGTGTTCTGCGCGGTCTGTCAGCGTTGCCTTCGCGTCACATGTCTTTGTTGCCGGGTATCGATCGGGCGTGCTCGGCGAGGTCTTCGGCTTCGGGGTGGCCTGCGGCGTCGAGGGCTTGGCATAGTTCCGCGAGGCGGGTGCTCACGATGGCGGATGGTACGGCGGCCGTGGTGATGGCTTCGCGTGCGATGGCGACTGCTTGGTCAGGGTCGCCGGCCTCGGTGTAGGCGGTGGCGAGTCTGACGCGTACTTCCAGCAGTTCGCGCGGCATGTCGTCCCCGGTCTGCTCGACCGACGATCGCAGGTGCGGGATGGCGGCGTGGGGCTGGTCAGCGTAGAGCAGTGATGATCCGGCGGCGAAAGCGATTTCAGAGGGGGCGGCCCAGTAGATGTACGGGGGGTCCTCGGCGGGGTTCGCTGTCTGGATCGCCTGGTAGGCCGCATCGATGGCCTTCTTGGCCTGGTACTGGTCATGGGCGCGGCCGTGGGAACGCGCGAGACCGGCGAAGAGGACAGCCTGTTCGGTGGCGGTCAGCCGTCCGCGTGCTCCTGCCCGCGCTGAGCGGAGTAGGTCCACGGCGCTGCGGGGGTCGCCGGTCGTGCGGGCTTGGTCGGCCATGCAGCGCAGGATGTTGGCGGCGATGCCGGGGGCGTCGGCTTCGTGGGCGGCACGGAGGCCGACGAGGTAGTAGCGCTGGGCGGTGCCGTGGTGTCCGGCGTCGTAGCTGGTCCAGCCGGCAAGGCGGGCGAGTTCGGCGGCGATGCCGTAGAGGCTCCGGCCGTCTGCCTCGGTGTAGCTGGTGTGGCGGAGCAGCCGGACGACGAGGCGAAGCTGTTCGGTGACCATGCCATGGACGGCCTGGCCACCGAGCTTGTCGTCCAGGCGGCGAAGCGCGTCCAGCGTGATCGTCAGATCGGTCACGACTCCCGCGTCAACGCGTTTCCCGGCCAGTGAGGCGACGATGCGGGCCGGGTCGGCGAGGAGCCATTCCTGCGCCGCAGTGGCCAGCGCCACGCCGGACAGGGCGAGGAACTGGCGGCGCTCCCACGATGAGCCAGTCATCGGCGCCACCTCCTCAAACGCGGCAGCGAGCCCGCTGGAAGTCCACAACTGCTCTATTCCGGCGTCGGCCGGTAGTTCCCGCTCGTGTCTGAGTGTACGAGCCTGCCGTCGCGGCGTTCTGCGCTCCGTTCCAGTCGGAAGCGCGGCCGGTCTCGGGCCTGTCCCGGGCGGGATGAGGTTCGTGGTGGCGGCGGTCGGCCGGCGGTGGGGGCGGAATCCGAGTTCGGCGTCCGTCGCCGCGTGCAGGATGAGGCGTAAGGCCGCGCGGTAGTCGGCATGGGGCCAACGCACGGTGCCGCGTTCGAGTTTGCCGATGTAGTGGGCGTCTACCGCGCAGATGCGCTCGGTGGCCTGGTAGACGGCGATGTTGAGCAGCTCGGCCAGTTCCTGACGCGACAGCGGCTGTCCGGGCAGGTGCGGGGAGGCGGTCCGTTCCCGTGCCTGCCGCAGCTGTCTGTTGGGCTCGCGCACGGCGTTTCCCCTTTCCGGCGCTGTCACTCCTGATCGTCGCACAGCGAGATTAGACAACTACACCGGTGGATTCGCTCTGGCCGTGCGAAAAGAAGCATGGCCGTCGTAACTGCCCCTGTTCTGCCCCCCAATCTGCCCCGTGGACTGGGCTTGCCTGCCACCCAGGCGGTGGTGTCGCCGTCGGTCGCCCGTGCAGGTCGCTGGTCGTGCCCCCTCTCGTGCCCTCGGATTGCTCGGAAGATCGCCGGATCGTACGGAGTGTCGGTTCCGGTCGGGCTGGCGTCGATCCCCCGGCCGGGGCCGGCCTGACAGCCGGCTGCCTGGCGTGGGCGCTCGGCCTGACGTGGGGAGGCGCGGTGACGACGGCGGTCATTCTTGAGTGGAGTGGGGGTGTGGGTGGTCCGGTGGTTCTGCCGGTGCTCGCGCCGTTGGGGCAGGACGGGGTGGCGTTGTCGCGGCAGCTCGGGTGTGGGTTGGGGCCGTCGCGGCCGGGGGTGATTTTGGCGCCTCGGCGGAGTCTGGTCCGGTGGGCGTTCGAGGTCGCGTCGGGGCATCCGGAGGTGGGTCCGGTGGCGGTCTGGCCGGTGGAGGTGTCGGCTGGGCGGACGGCGGTGGCGCTCGCGGTCGGTGGGTTGATCGCGGCGGGCCGTGCGGCGGGGTCGGTGCCGCCGGTGGTGTGTGCGGGGAAGCCTCCGATGCGCAGGTCGCGTCCGACGGTCTGTCATGAGGTGCGGGCTGAGGTCGCAGGTCGGCGGGTGGCGTTGGTGGTGTGGGAGTTGCTGCCACTCCCGCGTCTGTCCGCGTCCGGGCTGGCGGAGACGAGCAAGGCGGCGGCCTGACGGCCGGCTGTGCGCGTGGCTGTTGCCCGGGCCTGGTGACTGTGGCCGGGCTGGGTGGTGGCCGGTGCGGGTCTCGGTCGAACCCTCTGTCCTGCGCTGGCACGCGCCGCGGGTCGGATCTGTTTGTTTCCGTGTGTTTGGCTGTGTTGGTGCGGTATTCTGGAGTCCGGTCATCGGGTAGACCCTTTAGAGCCCGTTGGGGCTAGGTCAAGATTCCCAGACCTGGATTAAGTACGGGTGACGCCAGATAGCGGACTGCCAATGATGCGGGCAGGGGTGTCACCACTCTGCGCTTGGTGTGACCTCCGCGTGCAACAGCGGTGGGTATCCCGGGCGCACCCCGCCTTCGGGCGGGGCGGCCTGCGGGTCGCGACCACGTGCTTCGCTCTCCGTTCCTCACGATCGGGCTGCTTTTCGGCGCCTGGTGTCGTGATCAGCGCGGTGTGGTGCGTGGTCGGGCCTGCTTCCCGGGGTGGAGGCATCGGTCATGGCGGCCGGCACACTCGATGGCACCGCAACGACAGAGCCCGGCGGGGGCTGTAGCCGGCCTATCCGGCTGGCTGGCCGGTTCGACCACGTGGACCTGGCGACCGGCGAGATCCGGCGGGCATCCGCCCCGCCGACGGTGCATGTGCGGTGCAACAACCGGCGGGCCTCGGCCTGCCCGGACTGTTCCAAGCTCTACCAGCGCGACGCGCGGCGCATCGTCGTACGCGGCCTCGACACCGGCACCGACGGGGCGGTGGCTGCGGTCGCAGGTGGGCCTGCCTGGTTCGTGACGCTGACCGCCCCCTCGTTCGGCCCGGTGCACTCCCGCCGTGCCAGCAAGGGCGCGGACAGTCAGGTTTGTCGGCAGCGGCGCGGGACCTGCGAACACGGCCGTGCCCAGTCCTGTCACCTCCGCCACAGCGCTGACGACCGGCGGCTCGGGGAGCCGTTGTGCCCGCGCTGCTTCGGCTACAACCGCGCCGTCGTCTGGAACGCGATGGTGCCCGCGCTGTGGAAGGCCACCCGCGACAGGCTCGAATTCGCGGTGGCCTCGGCCGTCGGGCTCACGGTCAGCGGGCTGCGCCGCGTGGTGCGGGTGTCGTTCGTGAAGGTCGCGGAGATGCAACGCCGGGGCCTGGTCCACCTGCACGTCGTGGTCCGGGTCGATGGCCGGGACCCGTCCGGCGAACCGACCCCTCCACCTGACTGGGCATACGGGGATCTGATCACGGACTGCCTACGGGCGGTCGTCGGCTCGGTGTCGGTGGCGGCGCCGGACCCGGCGGCGGTCGCGCTGTTCGACAGCTCCGGGGCACTGCCGGTCGCGGCGTCGACGGACGGGTGGGCGGTGCGCTGGGGCGGTCAGGTCGACATCCGCCGTATCCGCCTCGGCTCCGACGTCGACGCAGTCAAGGTCGGCAACTACCTGGCCAAGTACCTCACCAAGTCGGTCACCGAATCGGGGGCACTCGACGGCCCCGTGCGGTCGCTGCGCCACCTTGCCCGCCTCGGCCTGCGCGAGCACACCCGACGGCTGGTGGAAACGTGCTGGCGCCTCGGTACCGATCGTCCGTTCGCGGAAGCGCTCGACGCTGCAGCGGGACGGCCCGCAGGCCGAGTGTCCGGGCTCATCCGCTGGTCCCACTCGTTCGGCTTCGGCGGTCACTGGCTGACCAAGTCGCGGAAGTATTCGACGACGTTTCGGCAGTTGCGTGGGGTGCGGCGGCGCTGGTCGCGGCTGCTCGCGGCGGCACTGTCCGGCCGCCCCCTCGGCTTGGACGGCGACGGATCGCCGGTCGTCCTCGACGAATTCGGCCGCCCCGACGGGGACCCCCAAACAGAGGTCATCGGCCAATGGCGCTACGCCGGACGCGGCCGTGATCCTTCCGCGTCGGAGAACGCACCCAGGGGCGGGCCGTGAACCGGCGGCGCGGGGCGGGGCTGCTGGCCGGACAGATCGCGTTGCCCTTCGACGACCCCGAAGACGTGGCCGGCGTGGCGGAGCCTGTGGGGCACGTGGCCGCCGAAACGGTGAGTACCGAAGGTTCCGCTGCTGTCTCGGTGCCTGGTCCGGGCTCGGCGCGTCCCGTGGGGGTGGGGGGGTGGGACCCGTCCCCGTCCGAAGCTGCCGTCGATGATCCGGCAGGCGACTCGGCGGGGGCGGCCGCGTCGCGGCCTACTCGGGGTCGTGGTCCTGGTGGGCGTCGTGTCTCGGTCGGGGTGGATGGAGTGTCGGAGGAACTGGCCGCTCAGATCGTGGCGGCGGCGCGGGCGCGGGTGGTGGCGCTGGCGGCTGAACCGTTCGACCGCGAGACGGTGCTAGCGGTCCGTGACCTGGTCGGCCCGGTCCGCCCCCTGCCCCGGACCAACAGCGAGGGCTGACGGGCTGCGGCGTTTGATCTGGACGGTGTCGGTGTTGAACGCGGTCCGTCCCCGTCCGGTGGGCAGGATTGTCACGGTCACCATCGCCCGGATGATCGCCCGGCGGCGTGGCAACGACAACGACTCCCAATGCGCGGCGATGTCCTCGACGTCCAACAGGCCGTCAAAGGCACCCGACTGGGTCATCTGGGCCTGGCGGGCACGAGCCTCGGCAAGATCGGCCCGGATCTTCGCGGCCTGCGACCTGCGGAGGATCTTCGTAACCTCGTCGCGCGGGTCGTCGTCGGCCATCTGCTCGCCCAACGCGGTCGCTCGGGCCTGCGCGGCTTCGATGTCGGCGGCTACCTTGATCGCTTCCATCGGGTCGGCGGCGTCTTCGCGGACAAGTTCGGCCAGGATGCCCGGCTGGGACAGCAACCCTACGACGGTCGTCTCTACGTAGAGATCGACCGGGGCGGCCTGGCGGCGGACCCCCCGGCAGCCGCCCCGTTCGGCGGGCGGGCATATATAGCTGGCCTTGGTCCGGCCCTGCGGCCCTCGGTACAGCATCCCCGCCCCGCACCGGCCACAGGTCGCGATCCCGGGCAGCAGATGGCGGGTGCGGTTCGACCACCCCGGCGGCATCGTGTGCCGCGAGAGGCGCGCGACCAGGCGGGCATGGGTTTCCGGGCTGATGATCGGTTCCCACTGGCCGGTGGCGACCACCTTCCGGTGATAGGTCCGCAACCCGGCCAACTCCGGGTTACGCAACAGCTCCCGCAACGTGCTCGTCTGCCACCGGGCATCGCCGGTCTGCGTCGGCACCCCGGCGTCGTTCATCTCGGCCACCAACGACGTGATCGACCGGTCCTGACGCGGGTCCAGGATCTTCTCCACACACGTCCGGATGATCGTGGCCTGGTCGGCGATGATCTGCCGATCGGTCGTGTAGCCATACAGCCGGGTACCGGCGGGCAGACCGTGGCGGGCGCGCTGCTCTATCTCGTCGCGGATCCGGACCGCGTTCTGTTCCACCTCGTGGCTGTCGACCTCGCCCAAAATCCCGGCGACCATCCGCCCCGACGGGGTCGACAGGTCCAGGTCACTGCCCTGCGTCGCGGCCAGCAACACACCCCACTGCGCCAGCGGCTCCATCGCCTCGGCGCGCTGCTTGCGGTTCCGCCACAGGCGCGAGGACATGTAGAGCACGATCACCCGTAGTTCGCCGCGTCCGACGGCGGCCATGATCCGGTTGTACTCCGGGCGTGGTTTGCCCTTCGCCCCCTTGGTCGCGGACAGGTCGTTGTCCACGAACGGCGGAAACGCCAACCGCCACCCCGGCTCACGGGCGATCCGCGCGACAGCCTGATCGATGTGGCGGGCCACCCCGCGCGCGTCGTGCCCCTTGTCCTTCGAGATCCGGGCGTAGATCCCCACCGCAACCGGGAACCGCTCCGCCTCCCGTCCAAGCAGCTCCGCGAGCAACCGGCGCGTCTCGGGCTGGATCACCTCCCGCCACGACGACGGCGCCTTGTCGACCGGATCCACCCCATGAGACACATCAATAGACATAGAACTATTGTGTCCCTAAAGGGGCGCGTCTATAGACGGGTCCACATGCCACGGTTCGGCGCTCGGTGGGCTCCTCGGGCGTGGGCCGACCACTATTTCCCTGTGGGCGGGCGGTCAGAGCGGGCGGCCACGGGCGTTGGTCCCGACCACCGCGGGGGATCGCGGCCTGTCCGGCCGGCCCGTTGCCGCGGCAGCGGCGATCGGACCAGCCGGAGTGGGCGGACGAGGCAGAGTGGTCGGGCTGGTCGTAGTGGTCGGGCCGCGGCTCCCGCGGCGCAGGGGGAGCCGGAGCGTTCGGGCCATCGAGCCGGACAGGACGCCGCCCACCACCAGGGCGGCGCCGACGATTTCCAGCGCGGTGACGCGCTCGCCCAGAAGGACGGCTGAGGTGGAAAGGCCGACGACCGGGACGAGCATCGAGAACGGTGCGACGAGCCCGGCGGCATGCCGGGCCATCAGCCAGCTCCAGATGCCCGAACCGAGCAGGGTGCCGATCAATACCGTGTAGGCGAGCCCGGTGAGCGCGCCAGGCAGGTGGTCAGTCGTCGAGAATGCCGCGCCGATCCGGTGCGGGCCTTCGACCAGCAGCGACAGAGCGAACATTGGGACCGGCGGCACCACCGACATCCACAGGGTCAGGTGAAACGGGTTGGGCGCCTTCGCCCGGGCGTTGCAGATGTTCCCGATCGCCCAGCCGAAGCCGCCGGCCAGTACCAGCAGGAACGGCCCGATCGCCGCCGTGTGCGACCTCTCCCAGCCGACGACCGCGAGACCGAGCACCGCGACCGCCAGGCCCGCCAACCGGCGCGGCGTGACCGTGTCGCCGAACAGCGTCGCCCCCAGCAGCACCGTGAAGGGCGCCGACGACTGCAGGACCAGAGAGGCGACTCCCGGCTGGATCCCCGCATGCATGGCCCAGTACAGGAAGAGGAACTGCAACGTCCCGAAGCCGAGCCCGTAGCCGAACAGCCACCGCGCTGGCACCGGCGGCCGGGGCACCAGCAGCAGCGTCGGTACCGCGATGATGGCGAATCGCACCGCGGCCAGCAGGAACGGCGGGAAATGCTCGAGCGAGGCGTCGATGGCGAGGAAGTTCACGCCCCAGGCCACCGCGACGATCATGGCGAGGAGACGGTGACGAGCGGGCATGCGGTGACTGTCGCGGACGCCAAGCTGTAAGGACAAGTGAAACTTATCTGTGGATTCCTGTAGGCCACCTACAGGGTCTGTAGCCTGGCGGCGTGGACGTCCGCCACCTGGACCTGCTGCGCGAGCTCGCCGCGCGCGGCAGCGTTACCGCGGTCGCCGCGGCCACCCATCGCACGCCGTCCGCCGTCTCCCAGCAGCTGCGCACCGCGCAGCGCGAGTTCGGCGTCCGCCTCGTCGAACCGCACGGCCGGGGGATCCGGCTCACCGAGGCGGGCCGCCTGCTGGCCGACGCCGGCCGCGACGTCGCCCGGGTGCTCGCCGAGGTGCAGGCGCGGTTCGACGAATTTCGCGGCGAGCCCGCCGGCGTCGTCCGGGTGGCCGCCCTTCCGAGCGCCGCGACGCTGCTGCTCCCCGGGGTGCTGAACGAGCTCGAGACGACGGCGGTCCGGCTGGAATGCGACGATGTGGACCTCGCCGAACACGAGTACGCCGCCCTGGTGGCCGACTACGACATCGTCATCGGCCACAGCCTCGGCAAGGGACCGCCACCGGGCGCCGACGACCTCGTCAGCGTGCTGCTGGCCCGTGAGCCGCTCGATATCGCGATGCGTGCCGACCATCCGCTTGCCGTCCTGGAGCGGGTCGCGGCCGATGATCTCGTCGAGGTCGAGTGGTACGGCGTCCCGGTCGGCTACCCGTTCGACACCGTCCGCCTGGCCGTCGAGGAGGCGACCGGACGAAGCGTGTCCGTCGTCCAGCGGCTGCGCGACAACCGGCTGGTCGAGGCTCTTGTCGCCCGCGGCGACCGGGTCGCCGTTCTGCCACGCTTCACCACGCCGACCGGCGGCGCGATCACCCTGCGCGAGGTCGCCGGCATCGAGACCGGCCGCTACCTGATCGCGCTGCTACGCCCCGATCGCGCCGAGCGTCTCGCCGTCCGCCGCGCCCTCGCCAGCTTCCGCCACCACGCCACCACCATCGCGACCCGCCCTACCTAGGCGGTCCCGCCACCCACATGCAAGCGGCGACATGGGTGTAGACGCATACCGGCAATCCATCCACGCAACTCAGCCATCGCTAGTGACGGCGCATCAGCGCGGTACCAACCCAGCCACCTCGTCAGCCCGGACCCAGCTCTACCACCGCCATATGCCAGGGCCCGGCACCACGCAGGGAGCAGGGTCACTGCGGGATCGGCGAAGCCGATCTGGGAGGTCAGGTTCAGCGCCTGACAGACATTCCATGGGCCCGGATGTGCAGCCGCGGCAGACCGCGACGCCGTTCCAGCCACCAGTAGGCGAAACTCGGCCACAACTGGTGACGGCGCATCGGCGCAGTGCCAGCCCAGCCATGTCGTCAGCCCGGTCCGGGCCCTGCCACCGCCATATGCCAGGGCCCGGCACCACGCGGGGAGGGCGCCCAGCGCCCGACACGGGGCGAGCGCGCCCAGCGCCTCGCCCCGACGGGAGCGCCTCAGGTCTCGATCGGGGGGAGGAGGCCGAGGCTGGCCGTGACGGCGCCGAGCTCGAAGCGGCTGGTGACGTTGTGAGCCTCGTAGAGGTCGGCGACGTCCCGGCGGACGGTGCGGATGGTGACGCCCAGCTCGGCGGCGATCACGTGGTCGGTATGGCCCTGCGCCAGCAGCGCGAGCACCGCGTTCTGGCGGCGTTGCACGGCGGGGTCGGCGGCGGGCGGGGGGGCCGCCAGCGGCTGCGCGTCGCGGTGAATGCGTTCGATCATGTCGGTGATGATGACGAGCAGGCTGGGGGCCTCGATGACGAGCGCCCCCCGGTCCAGGTTGTTCGGGTCGACCGGGAGGATGGCCGCGCGGGTGTCGGCCACGACGGCGCGCATCGGCACATTGGAGCTCTGGCGGACCCATCCCAGCGGCGGCAGCCGCCGCGTACCGCTGGCCGCGCGGGCCGCGGCGACATATTCGGGCGCCCACACGGACGCGACCCGTACCCCGCGCTCCACGGCGCGCGCCATCCCCCACACCAGGTCCTGGATGTACTGGACCTGCCCCGGGCCCGCCGGGCTTTGCCCGCCGAGCAGGAAGTGCACCTGGGACTCGGCGCTGTCGACCAGCTCGGCGATCTTCAGCAGAATCTGGTGGTGGTCGAGGATCGTGACGACCCGGTCGTGGGGGCCGGGGCGGCGCCGGCCGGCCAGGTAGTCCGCGAACAGCCCGCTTCGGTATAACGCCGCGCGCTGCTCGACCATGACCGAGCGGCTGGCCTCCAGTTCGACGCGTTCGGACGCGTGTTCCGCCTCGAGCACCAGCGCCGGGTCCTGGGCCTCCCACGTGTCACCGACGAGGCGCAGCAGGCCGCGCTGCATCTGCCGGTGCACCTCGGCCTGGACCTGCGGCACCGGCCTGCCGACCCATTCGGCCAGCGACTCGATGTCGGAGTACCGGTGCCCGGCGGCCGCGCGGTAGACGGCGACGCCGAACTCGTCGAGGCCGAACAGCTTCTCCAGCAGCACCGGGGCGTCTCCCTCTGTAGGCGGCGCGGCGTGGGGAGGAGGGTGGCCCCGCGCCGCGCCGCCGCGCTCCGGGCTAGGGGAGCGGTGTGGTTGGACGTGTGGTCGGACGTGATCAGACGCCCGTGGGACGTCCATCGGGACATGGCCAGCGGCGATCGACGCCCGCCGGGCCTCGGTCGCCGTCGGGTTGGACGCGCTCGGACGCCCGTTGGATGTCCGGGTGGCGCCCTCCTGCCGTCTCCGGGAGGCGGCAGGAGGCAAGCGGGGCAGTAGGTAAGCAGTGGGTAAAGACGCCAGCGGACGTCCACCGGAGGTCCGTTGGACGTGGGGACGGGTGGGCGGGTGGACCGTCTGAGCGGTCGGCGATCGGCGTAGCTGCGCCGCTACGCCTGGTCGAAGGGTGTGCCGGGCACGCTACACCACGACACGAGCACGGACTATCCACATGGGCGCCTCTATGACCCCTATAGGACGCGTGTCCCACATAGGACCGTTCATCCTGACCCCTATAGGACGCGTGTCCCACATAGGACCGTTCGGTGACCTATCCGCGCGGTCCGTGGCGGGTTAGCTTCTGCTGCACCGCCGGGGCTCGGGACGGCACCCGCAATCAATGGCGAGAAAGGGGTGCCGCCTCGCCGCAGCCACGTCCCCCTCCGTTCCTGTCGGCGCCGTCGGTGCACCCCCCTCCTGTGCCGGCGCGGCCCCGGCGGCTCTTGGCTCTCAAGTCCGTAACGCTCCTGCCCCTTCGCGTTTTTGTTACCTACATCCACCTCTATCACGTCATGGCCCCATGTTTTGGCCCCGCCGCGTATCTGCTCCACACCCGCGGCGGGAGCCCGTGTCCCGCGGCCGTTCCCACGGCCTTCCGTGTCCCGCCCCTGCTCCTCCGCCCTCTGCCCCAGGGCCCCAATGTCGTCGTTGCGCTTCTGCCGATGGGAGCGAGATGGAGAACTGGCCGGTTCGGTACCGGTTGGCGGTCGCACTGGTCGTGCCGCTGCTGGCGCTCGCTGGGCTCGCCACGCTGCTCGTGACCGGGCAGGCGGGCGCGGCGCACGCGGCCAGCCGCAGCGAGGCCGCCGCCCAGCTGACGATCAAGGTGAATGCGCTGGTCCGGGCGTTGTCGCAGGAGCGCTACGCGTCGTCGTCCTACATTGGCTCGGCCTACCACGCCCTGGAGGCGGAGACCAGGGCCTCCCGCGCCCCGGTGGACCGGGCGTACGCGGAGGTCAAGAGCGTCGCCGGTTCACTGCCGGACGACCCGCGCCTGGTCGCCGCCGTCAACGCCGCCGAGACCCAGACCGACAAACTGCCCGGCCTGCGCCGCCAGATCGACACGCACGCGCTCAAGCCCGGAACGGGCACGGATGTCTTCAACGGCATCGTGCGCGCCTGGCTCGGCGTCACCCCGGCCCAGGCCGGCGTCGGCACGACCGACCCCGAGGTGGTCCGCACCGTCGCCGCCCTGACGGCGATCAGCAACGTCGCCGAGCAGTCCGCCCAGCAGCGCGGCTATGTCAGCATCCTGCTGATCCTGAAGCGCCTGGACCCCGACAACTTCGGCCTCATCCGGGCCGCGAGCGGCGCCGAGGCGGCCTGGGTCAGCCAGTTCGACGTCTACGCCGACCAGGGCCAGCGCCAGCTCTACGACCAGGCCGTCGGCCCGACGCTGGGCCCGGTGACCGCCCTGCAGGACCGGGCGCTGCGCGCCGCGCAGACCGGCGGAACCGTCGACGTCACCGGCACCGACTGGCTGGCCGCCGCCAACGCGAAGATCGACCAGCTGCGCAACGTCGAGGCACAGATCACCCTGGACCTCGCCGATCGCAGCAGCACTCTCGCCTCGTCGGCCAGGACCCGGGCGTGGCTCGCTGGTCTGCTCGCCGGCATCGTGATGGTGATGACGGTGGCCGTCTCGGTCATGATCGCGCGCCGGCTCGCCCGGCAGCTGCGGGCCCTGCGCGAGGACGCCCTCGACATGGCCGAGCAGCGGCTGCCCGCGGTGACGGCCGCGATCCGCGACCGCCGCCCCGTCGACGCCGACGTCGGGGCGGACAACGCGGCGCGCGGACCCGCCGACGAGATCGGGGACGTCGCCCGCTCGCTGCGCGAGGTCTACTCGGCGGCCGTCCAGTCGGCGACGGAGGTCGCCGCGCAGCACTCGCTGTCCGCCTCGATGCGCAACCTGGCGCGGCGCAGCCAGACGCTGATCCACCGCCAGCTGAAGCTGATCACCGACCTGGAGCGCGACCAGCAGGACCCGGACATGCTCGACCGGCTGTTCAAGCTCGACCACCTGGCGACCCGCATGCGCCGCGAGGTCGAAGGCCAGATCGCGCTGTCGGGCGGCCGGCCGAGCCGGGTGTTCCGCTCGCCGGTGAAGCTGGTCGACGCGATGCGCGCCGCCGTCGCCGAGGTGGAGGCCTACACCCGGGTCGAGGTGAGCTCCGCCATCGACATCCGCATCGTCGGCCCGGTCGTCGGCGACGTCATCCACCTGCTCGCCGAGCTGGTGGAGAACGCCACCCAGATGTCGCCGGAGAACACCATGGTCACGGTGTCCGGCAGCCCGGTCGGCACCGGGGTCGCGGTCGAGATCTCCGACCGCGGCATCGGGATCGTCACCGAGACGATGACCGAGCTCAACGCGCGCCTGGCCGATCCGCCGCCGTTCAACCCGGAGCAGCAGGGCGACAAGCTCGGCCTGTGGGTCGTCGCGAACCTGGCGGCCCGGCACGGGATCGACGTGCAGCTGACCCGCAGCGCCTACGGCGGTGTCACGGCGGTCGTGCTGCTGCCCTCGGAGGTGCTCGTCGACGACAGCGCGGCGGTGCCGCCCGTGGTCGACGACCCGCTGCGCGCCGCGCTCGACCGGATCAGCGCCCTGGAGCGCCTCGACGCGGCCGGCGTGGGCTACGAGAACCCGTTCGCGGTGGGCAACGGCGGTCTCGCCGCCACGGGGAGCGGTGCGGGTGACGACGGTCTCGCGGACGACGGGGCGTACCTCGACGACCTCGACGTCAGCTACGACGGCGACCCGTCGCAGGTCCTCACCGTTCGCGAGAGCTTCTTCCGCCCCCTGCCACGGCGGGAGACCACCTCGGGCGGCTCGAACGGCGCCGGCGCGGACGACGCGAACGGCGCGAACGGCGCTGGCCGGCCGGGCTCGGACGGGGCGGGTTCCGATGGGGTGGACCCCGCGGACGCCGGCGCGACGGGCCCGACGCTGTTCGACGCCGTCCGGGCCGACTGGGGCAACACGCTCGAGCTCCCGCCGATCACGGTCGGCTCCCCGTCCGGACCCACCCAGCGCCCGCCGGCCGCTCCCACCGGGCCAGGCGCGTCAACGGGACCGGGGGCGTCAACGGGACCGGGGGCGCCAGCCGGACCGCCGACGCCGACGGGACCGCTGACACCGGCGGGACCGACGGCGACGGGACCCGCGACGCCTACCGGGCCGGCGGGGCCAGCGGGGCCGAAGAGCCCGGCGGCGGGACCGGCCGGGCAGAGGCCGGCCGCGCCAAGGCCAGCCGCTCCGAGGCCGGCTGCGCAGAGGCCGGCTGCGCAGAGGCCAGCGACGCCGAGGCCGGCCGCGCCGTTCGCACCGCGCCCGCAGGCTCCGCCCGCCCCGGGAGCCGCGTCCGGCTCTGGGGGGCCGTCGGCCCTGGCGGGGGCGACCAGCCTGGCTGGGGCGGCGGGCCTGGTCGAGCCGCCGCTCGGCCACCTGCCGCACCGCCGCCGCGGCGAGCACCTGTCCGCGGAGCTGCGCGGCGGCCGGCGCGTGGCCGCCGCGGCGACGCCGGGAGCCAAGGGCCCCGGGCCGGACCCCGAGAAGGCTCGCAACCTGGTCACCTCATTCCGGGCCGGCTTCCGCCAAGGGCTTCCCGGCGACGACGAAAGGATGGGCGATGCCTCCCACCGGTAATCTCGGATTCCTGCTGAACGATCTGGAAAGGCGTATCTCCGACGTCCAGTGGGCGGTGGCGCTGTCCTCGGACGGCCTACAGCTGGCCCGTTCCTCCGGCCTTTCCCGGGAGGGCGGCGACCACATCGCGGCCGTCGCCTCCGGATTCCGCTCGCTCGCGCTCGGCGCGTCCCGGTACATGAGCGGCGGGGATGTTCGCCAGACCATTGTCGAAATGGACGACGGCTATCTGTTCGTCGCCGCGATCGGCGAGGGCTCCTGCCTGGCGGTCGCCGCCTCCGCCGCCGCGGACCCGGGGATGATCGCCTTTGAGATGGCCCGACTCGTGACGCGCGCCGGCCAGGTCCTGACCCCGCCGATGCGCGTCCAGGTCTGACGGAGGGGGGTGCACCTTGCCTCGGGACGACGAGGAGCTGCCCGACGAGGCAGCCGGACCGGTCGTCCGCCCTTACGCCGTCACGGGCGGGCGTACCCGGCCCCACAGCGCGTTGGAACTGGTCGCACTGGTGGCAACCACCTCGCACGGGGTGGCTCTCGCACGGCGGCCACCTGCCGGTATGCCCCCCGAGCAGCGTGAGATCGCCTTCCTGTGCCGCCAGCTCCAGTCCGTCGCGGAGATCTCGGCGCGCCTTGACCTGCCGCTGGGTGTAGCCCAGGTGCTGGTCGCCGACATGGCCCGCGACGGTCTCGTCGTCGTGCACCGGCCCGAGCGCCCCGACTGGCGGCCCGATTCCGAACTGCTCCGAAAGGTGCTCGATGGCCTTCAGCGGCTCTAGCGGCCCGACCCGCCCGGGTGGCCCCCCGAATGGCCCGACCCGCCCGGGTGGCCTCCCGAACGGCCCGGCCGGCGGGGACGCCGACCCGGATGTCACCACCACCCCGTTGAAGATCATCATCGCCGGTGGTTTCGGGGTCGGCAAGACAACGTTCGTCGGCTCCGTCAGCGAGATCCCGCCGCTGACGACCGAGGCGCACATGACCGCGGCGAGCGTCGGCGTCGACGACACCAGCAGGATCGCGGGGAAGACCACCACGACCGTCGCGATGGACTTCGGCCGGATCACGCTGCCCGAGCAGGACGTCGTCCTCTACCTGTTCGGCACCCCCGGCCAGGACCGCTTCTGGTTCATGTGGGACGAGCTGACGGTCGGCGCGGTCGGCGCGGTCGTGCTCGCCGACACCCGCCGCCTGCCCGACTGCTTCGCCGCGATCGACTTCTTCGAGGACCGGAAGCTGCCCTTCGTCGTCGCCGTCAACCAGTTCGACGGCGCGCTCGTCCACCCGGTCACCGACGTGCGCAAGGCGCTCGACATCGAGCACCCGGTGGTCATGTGCGACGCCCGCCACCAGCCGTCCACCCGGGCGGCCCTTATCGCCCTCGTCCGCCACGCCCTGGAAGCGACCCTCGCCGAAGAGGCCCGCGCCGCCCGGCCCCAGCCAACCCCGCAGAGAACGTGACACCAGGAACGGGCTTTCGGGCACGCGAGGCTTCGCCATCGTCGCGCACCGGTCGGCCCTAACCCTCGAGGGAGGGCGTGTAACGATGAAGCCTTCGACGCGACCGATGCCGGTGGCACCGCCGGTAATGCCCGAGTACCCCCCGCTACCACTGCTGCTGTCCGTCATCGAGATGGAGGTGGACGTCGACCGGGCCCGGCTGATCGCAGCCGAGGAGCCGGGCGGCGCCGCGCTGCCCGCCGTCGTCGTGCGGATGCCGGCCTACGTGGCGGGCGCGCTCGCCAAGGTGCTCGACACCTGGGCGATCGTCTGCCAGGCGGCCGGTTCCGATGACACCGCCGAGTGGGTGACCGCCGCCCACGCCCTCCTGCTGGCCGGCCGCGAGGCCGCCGACGGCATCCCGTACCCCGAGCTGTCCGACCTGCGCCATTCCGTGCCGGACACCCTCTCCACGTTTCCCGCCCCCGCCGACGACCTCCCCGTCCCCGGTCCCGGCGTCTCGGTCCCCGCCCCCGCCGTCCCTTCCGCGCCCGTGCCCTCCGCGGCCGAGCCGCCCGCCGCGCTCGCGCGTGGAGACGACCACCGCGTCGCCGGCCGGCCCCTCGGCCAGCGCGCCCCGGCCGGCGCCGAGCCGGCCGCCGCCGGCCGCCGCGGGGACAGCCGTCGCGTCGCCAGGGTTCCCGCGGGTGCACGCGGTGCGGCCGCGGTGACCGAGCCGCGCTCGGCCGCCGGCTCCGTCGAGGGCCGCCGCGTCGGCGGTCTTGCCGGGCCGCACGCCGCTGGCGACGGTGCGAGGAGCCCCGCCACCGGCACGCTGGTGGACGGGCGTCGCGCCGGTGACGAGTGTGCGTGACCTGCGCGTCCACCCCACGGTCGCCGCCCTCCTGCCAGCCGACCTGCTCGCGGCGCTGCGCCACGGGCCGCACCCCAGCACCTATCGGTGCCCGGTCTGCGAGGGCGAGGGCGACCTCGCGATGGGCGAGGCGACGTCGCTGGTGCTGCGCCGCTACCCGCACCGCTTCGTGCGGCGCGTCCAGCTCGTCCACGCCGAGTGCGCGCCGTCCACGGTCACCGTCGCGCCGGCGGCGCTCGCGGAGGAGGAGCTCGCCGCCAGCGGGTCGAGCATCGTTTACGCGGACCTGCTGGGCATCGGCACCGCGGCGCTGACCGGCTGCCGGCCGCAGCCGCTGCTCGCCGTCGATGACGACGACGACCTGATGACGACCGATCCGCGCGCCCCCGGCGACCCGTGCCGGCTGCGGCCGGGGGAAGTCATCGACCCGGCGGTGTCGCACGCGCTCGCGACCGGGCTCGCGCTGCACTCGTCACTGCGGGATGACCCGCCGTTCGTGGCCGGCTGGACGGTCAGGATCGGCCCGGCCCTCCTCGACCTGGTCCACCCGCGCGCCGACGGGCGGCAGGGGATCGAGCGGCTCAACCACACGATCCCGGCCGAGTGGCGCGCCGCCGTGCGCGCCGCAGGGAACCAGGTAACGCTGCTCGTCGGCCGGATGGGCTTGTCCACCGCCGTGCGCGCGCCCTATCTGCCCGCGCGCCGCCCGCGGGCGCCGATCCCGCCGTCACCGACCCCTACCGGCCATCACCCGGCCCAAGGCCCGGTCCCGGCCCCGGCGGCCTGGCATGCGAGGCCGCGGGTCGCGTCGGCGACGTCGCCGGCGGCCACGTTCGCCGTCCTGTCCGCCGTGAGCGCCGGCCGCGTCGCGGCCGGACGGGTCACCGTCACCTGGGCAGGCCCGGATTGAAGCCCACCGACATGCCCGTGGCCACCCGCCCCGCGCCCCGGCCCGCCCCCCGGCGTGCGCCCGCCGGCGCGGCGGCGCGGAGCCGCCGCCCGCCGCCGCTGTTCCTCGTCGGCGGCCTGGAAGGCCCGCCGCACCCAGGCCTCCCGCTCGCCGGCGCGCTCAGTGTCAGCACCGTCTGCCGCGGGCTCGACCTCCCCGGCCGCGACGGCGCCCGCGCACCGCTCGGCGACGTCCGCGCGATGGCGGTGCACCTGCTTCCGTCGGTGCTGCTCGACCAGCCGGGAGGCGGCCCCTACCAGCTGGGCGGGTACGGGTTCGGCGGGGTCGTGGCCTACGAGCTGGGCCGGCTGCTGCGCGGCCTCGGCCAGCCGGTGGCCCGGGTGTTCCTGTTCGACGCCGCGCTGCCGCTGCCCGGGCAGGCCTCGCCGGCCGACAACCCCAAGCTGGCCGTCCGTGAGCTCGCCCGGATGCGCCACCTGGCCTGCGTCTGGCAGGGCGCCTGCCGCTGCGGCGTCGACCACGGGGTGCCGCTCAGCACGCAGGGCGTCGCGATCGCCCGCGCGCTCGGCGCCACCGACCCCGACCGCTACGAGGACCACCTGCTCGACGCCGTCGACACCTACTCAGCCGCCGTGCGAGCCTATGCGGCCTACCGCCCGCCGCCGTCCGACCTGCCCGTGGTCCTCGTCCGCCCGGCCAACCCGGCGAACCCGTGGGGCCAGCCCTCCCAGCTGCGCCTCTCCACGTCGCCCTGCCTCGGCTGGGAGAACGCGGGCATCGCGGACCTGACCACCGCCGTCATCCCCGGCGACCACATCACGATGTTCGCCAACCCGTACCTGTGGGATGTCGCGACGATCGTCCAGCGTTTCCTGTTCAACCCACAGCCCGCTCCCCGCCCCGCGCCCGCCAGTCGCCCCGCGCCCGCCCTTGGCCCGGCGCCCACCGGCCGCGTCCGCGCGGCCGGACCCGACCGCCAGCGCCCGGGCGTCGGGCACGCCGGGCGCCGGTAAGGGTCATCAACCGGCACCGGTAACGGTTCTCGTCCGGGCGGTCGGGGACGGTCATCGTCCGCCGAAGCCGCGTCGTCTGACCGCGTCGCCTGACCGCGGCGGATGACCGCGGCTGACCCGCGTGCGGCTACCAGCGGTTTTGGGTGGATGGGTCGAGGGGAAGCAGACCGGAGGAGCGCCGTGGACGCTGGGGACGGCGTGGACGCCGGAGGCGCTCGGGTGCCGAGGGCTGGTCGAGGCGCGGCCGTCGGCCGGGGACAGAGCCGCCTGCCTGGCGCGGAGCGCGGGTAGCGCGGCACTTGGCATTCGGTTGGAACACAACCCACGGTCCCGGAACGTGGCCCAGTGGGCCGCGGCCGCGGCCGGAGGAGGCGATCGTGACGGACACGGGCCCGATTCTGGTGACGGGGGCGGCGGGCGGACTCGGCGGGGTGGGCCGCTCGGTGGTCGAGCTGCTGGTAGCCCGGTCGTTGCCGGTGCGCGCAATGGCGCACCGCGATGACGAGCGGGCGGACGCGCTGCGGGCGCTCGGCGTACCGGTCGTCGTCGGCGACCTCGCCCGGCCGGAGGACGTCGCGCGGGCGCTGGACGGCTGCCGGCGGATGTTCTTCAGCATGAGCGTCTCACCCGAGTACCTGGAGGCGGCGGCGACGGTCGCCGACGTCGCCCGCGCCGTCGGCGGCGCGGCGGGCGACGGAGCGGGCGGCCTGGAGACGCTGGTCGCCATGTCCCAGCTGACGGTGTCGCAGATGACGGCGCTTCGGCTGCGGGAGTCCCGCCAGCAGCGGCTGCACTGGCTGTCTGAGCAGGTGCTCGACTGGTCGGGGCTGCCGGTGACACACGTGCGTCCGACGGCGTTCCTCGAGAGCCCGCTGTTCAGCGCGCTCGCCGCGTACACGCTCCGCCACGACGGGACGCTCAGCCTTCCGTTCGGCTCGGGCCGCACCTCGCCGATGGCCGCGCGTGACGTCGCCCGGGTCGTCGCCGAGCTGCTCGCCGAACCCCAGGCGCACCGTGAGCACGTCTACGAGCTGACCGGCCCGCGATCCCAGGACATGACGGGCGTCGCCGAGGAGTACTCGCGGGCGCTCGGCAGGGACATCCCATATGTGGACGTCCCGCCCCAATGGTGGGCGGAGCATGTGCTGCCCGTCGCCGGCCTCGCGCCGCACGCCCGCCAGCACATTCTCACCCTCGCCCGCATGCACCACGAGAACCGCTTCGACCGGCTGACTCGCATCGTCGAACAGGTCACCGGCTTTCCGCCCCAGACCGTCGAGTCCTACGTCGCGGAGCACCGCGACCAGTTCACCCCGGTCGCCTCCCGCCCCACCGCGGGCGTGGGCGGCTGGCGGCGATGACGGACCTCCCACCCCGGCCGGCCCCACCACTCAGCGCGTGCCGGCGGACAACACCAGGAGAACGCTGGTGTGCCAGGCCCGGGAGGCCCGCTGCCAGGCGGCGCGTCTCACCAGTGGCCCGGGGGAATCCCGCCGCGGTCCGCCCAGGTCAGCCGGCGGCCGGCGGCTCGGGCTGGGCGGGGATGGCGGGGTAGGCAGCGGCCAGCGCGGCCCAGCCCTGCGGGATCGCGCCGAGACCCGCGCCCGTCTCCGGGTTCCAGTACTCGGCGAAGCCGGAGACGAGTGCGGCACGGCGGCTGGCGTCGGCGATCGCCTCCGCGAGCGTCGTCGCCTCCCAGCGGCGGGCGGCCTGGTAGAGCATGTAGTTCAGCTGCGGCCAGGCCGGGCCGCGCCAGTACTGTTCGGGCTGGTAGCGAGGGTGGCCGGCGGGCAGGAACCGCAGCCCGAACGGGGCCGCGTAGCCGGCGGCGTCCTCCGCCTGGGCGAGCGCAAGCCGGGCCCGCTCGGGGTCGGGCGTGACGAGGGCGGGCATGAGTCCGTCGAGCGTCGGAAGGACGGTGCTCGGGCCACCACCGACGATCGGCTTGTCCACCCAGTGGTGCTGCTCGCCGTCCCACAGCAGGTCGTCGATGGCGGCCGCGAGCTCGTCGGCGCGGCGGTGCCACTCCTGCTTGCCGGTGAGCGCACCGAGCTCGCGGGCGGCGTGCGCGGCGAACGCGTTGATCGCGGCCGGGGCGACGACGAACTCCCGCGACCACACGGCCGCGCCCTCCTCGTCGAACTTCGTGGCCTCCACCAGCTGATGGTCGAAGATCGTGAACGCCAGGCGTGACCAGGCCGACCGGCCGATCCAGTCGTCGAACCGCGGCGAGTCGTCCGACCCGGACTCCCACGGGTGGACGATGAACAGCAGCCCGTCCGCCGTCATCCGGTGGTTCCACAGGTAGTCCAGCGCGCGCTCGATCCGCTCGAGTGTGCCGGGCGCGAGCGGCAGCCCGCGCTCGGTCAGCACCCGGGCGGCATGGGCGTAGATCGGCGGCTGGGTGAAGGAGGAACGGTCGGTAAGCGGGCCGGAGCCCTCCGATGGCGCCGCGTAGCGCATGTGCGGGACGAAGCCACTGGGCAGCTGCGCGTCCAGGCACGACGCGAGCTCGACCGCCGCGCGCGGGTCGCCGAGCGCCGCCCACGAGATCGAGTGGAAACACGAGTCCCACAGCCACAGATGCGGGTAGACGTCCGGGTTCGGCACGCAGTAGCCGTCGCGCCAGCACCGCTCCAGTACCGCCGCGGCCCCGTCCACCTCACCGAGGATCATGCGCATCAGGCTAACTCGCCGACCGGGCCGGACGCCGACGACCCAGCAAACGCCCGACGACGGCCTGGGCACAGCGAGACACCGCCGGCCTCGCGCGCGATTACCTGGTGGACGGTTCACCCTGGCGCTCCTGCATGATCGTGCCCGGCATTGACCGGGGCGCGCGGGCGCGGCTAGCGTCGGAGGCGTCCTCGGGTATCTACCTCCAGCGTCGGAACGGCGGCCCGGTTACCCAGGTCTGGCTATCCGGCCTTGGCTACCAGCCAAGGCCATCCAGCCCTGGTCACCCAACGCTGGTCACCCAGCACCGACCTGGAGACGCGATGGACTTCTCTGCCGCTGCCGCTGCCGTTCCCGCGGCCTCTCCCGCCGCGCGGGTACCCGTGCTCGACCTTCCGGTGACATCCGCCGACGCGTTGGTGGACGCCCTGCGGCGGAACTCGTGCGTGTTCCTGACCGGGCTCGACGAGTTCTCCGCCGACGGGTCGTTCGGCGCGGACCTGGCCGCGATGGTCGAGGCTTCCCGGGAGTTCTTCGCCCTCGAACCGGAGCAGAAGGCGCCGGTGCGCTGGTCGGGCTCGGGGGAGTGGGCCGGCTGGCAGCCGCTCTACGAGGGCGGTGCGGACGCCCTGCTGCTGGAACGCTACGAGCTGGCGCTCCCCGACCCGTCGGGGTATGTCGACGACGTCGAGTGGGCGGCGTCGTTCCCCCTGTGGCCGAAGCGGCCGGCGAGGCTGACGGTGACCTGGACGACGTACTACCGGACGGCGCGGGCGCTGACGAACCGGCTCGTCGAGATGATCGGCGAGGCGCTGGGGCTGCCGGGCGCGGACCTGCCCGCCTGGACGACGCGGCAGCACTCCAACCTGTGCGTGAACCACTATCTTGCCCAGCCGGAGGCGCCGGCTCCCGGCCAGACCCGGCAGCGCCCGCACGCGGACATCGGCGGGCTGACCCTGCTCTGGGCCGACGGCCGGTCCGGGCTCGAGGCGGCGCTTGGCCCGGACGGCGCGTGGGTGCCGGTCGAGTTCCCGCCCGGCGCGGTCCTGCTGCAGGCCGGCGACCTGCTGCACCTGTGGACCCGCGGCCAGATCCCGAAGAACCTGCACCGCGTCGTCAACCCACCGCGTACCCCCGGCGCACCGGTTCCGGACCGGTACTCGGTCGTCTTCTTTCACCACCCGGACCTCGACACCTGGGTCGCCCCAGCACTCCCCGGGCAGACCGCGGCCGCCTCCGCCGCCGATGGCCCCGCCGCGGCCGCCGAAGGCCCCGGCACCGGTGCGCGCGACCACGTCCTGGCCCGCCAGCGCGCCGCCTACACGTTGCCCTGACCCCGGCCGTCCACCCGGGACCCGCCGCGACCTACCCAGGGCTCGCCGTCGACGCCGCGGCTGGCCGCCCCAGGGGCAGGACGGTGAAGCGGCGATGGGAGGGTCGGGGCATGGGGATGGCGCCGACGCGGGTGATGAACGATGGCCGTGAGCTGCCGGTGGTGGGAATCGGGACATACAAGATGACGGACGCGGCGGCCGGGGTCCGGGCCGCGCTGCGAGCCGGCTACCGGCTCGTCGACACCGCCTCCGCATACGGAAACGAGGACGCCGTCGGGAAGGGCATCGCGACCAGCGGCCTCGGGCGGCACGAAATCGTGGTGACGACCAAGCTGCGCGGCCTCGACCAGGGCTATGAGTCAGCCCTGCGCGCGTTCGAGGAGTCACGCAAACGGCTCGGGCTCGAGTACGTGGACCTTTTTCTCATCCACTGGCCACTGCCGCGCCTGGACCGCTACATCGACTCCTGGCGCGCCATGATCAAGCTTCGTGACGACGGCGTGCTGCGCTCGGTCGGCGTCTCGAACTTCACCCCCGCCCACCTCGGCCGGCTGGTCGCCGAGACCGGCATAGTCCCGGCCGTCAACCAGATCGAGCTGCACCCGCACTTCACCCAGGACGCCCAGCTCGCCTACGACACCGGGCTCGGCATCGTCACCCAGGCCTGGCAACCACTCGCCCGCAAGACGGCCCTGCTGTCCGACCCGGTCCTAGCCGTGATCGCCGACCGCCACCAGGTCAAGCCCGCCCAGGTCGTCCTGCGCTGGCACCTCCAGCGCGGCGTCGTCCCCATCCCGAAGTCGTCGTCGCCCGCCCGCCAGCAGGCCAACCTCGACGTCTTCGGCTTCGAGCTCACCACCGACGAGATGGTGACGATCGCCGCCCGCCCGCAGTCCCGCTCCGGCGGCGACCCCGACGTCGACGACATCCGCTGACCCGCGCACGTGGCGCCCCCCCCCCCCGCGGGGGGGGGCCCCGCCGGGGGGCGGCCCGGGGGGGGCCCGCGGGCGGGG
>NZ_JASNFO010000006.1:0-72238 GCF_032027725.1 Pseudofrankia coriaricola
CTGCCCCGCGCCGGGGCCCCCCCCGCCGGGGGGGGGGGGGCCACGTGCGCGGGTCAGCCCTGGAGGCGGCCCGCGGCCGTGGCACGAGCTCGCAGCTCGGCCAGGCGGTCGCGGCTGGCGTCGTCGATCGGTGTGTAGACCACCAGCCGGACGCCGGGCAGCGCGCCGACGTCGAGGTGGGTGGTCCGCGCCGCGATCTCACCGACCTCCGGGAAGCGGAACCGCTTGTTGCAGGGGCGCGGCGGGGCGACGTTGTGCGTCGCCCAGAGGCGGGCGAACAGGGGGCTCGCCGCACAGAGACGGTGGACGAAGTCCTGCCACTCCGGGTCGCCCAGGTGCTGGCTGTAGCGGTAGCGGAACACGGCCACGCCCTCGGGGGCCTGCTCGTCAAGGTTCACGATCGGGTTGATCTCCGGCGGGGCGGTGAACATGAACCAGAACGAGTTCCGCTCGGTGGCCGGGGCGTTCACGACGTGCGGGAACATCGCCGCGTACGCGTCGTTCCAGGCGAGCACGTCGGAGCGGGCGTTCACGAGCGAGGCCGGCAGCGGGTCGAGGCCGTCCAGGATGACGCGCAGGTCCCGCGTCGCCTCCTGTGGCTCGTCGGGGGCGGCCGCCGCCTGTGGCACGTCGGCCAGCCGGAACAGATGCTCGCACTCGGCGACGTCGAGCCGCAGCGTCCGCGCCACCGCGCCGAGCACCTGGGCGCTGGCGTTGATCGGCCGCCCCTGCTCGAGCCACGTGTACCACGTGACGCCGACCCCGGAAAGCTGGGCGACCTCCTCCCGGCGCAGGCCGGGGGTGCGCCGGCGCGGGCCGGGCGGCATGCCGACGTCCTCCGGGCTGACTCGCTCCCGGCGGCTACGCAGGAACGACGCGAGCTCCGCGCGGCGCTCGCTCGCCCGCGCGCCTGACCTCGCCTCACCGGGCGGCCGCTCCGCCGGCCGCGGCTGCCTCGGCCGGCGCGGCGCGGGCACGTACTCGATCTCCGTCGGCTGCGCCATGGTCACGCCCTCCAGACTGCCCGACGGTGGCCCGCTGTGCCTGGTGCTGACAGTACCAGTATGGACAGGCTCTCTTTACCGGTATCCGTGATGGCGCAGGCTGACAACCATGACAGAGACGACCGAGATGGCCGGGCATCACGTGCCCCACCCGGCCGCGGGCGGGCCGGTCGAGGCCCGCACTCCCACCGACCTGCACCGCGTCATCCCCCGCACACCTCAGCAACCCACGGCCCAGCCGCGTTCCCAACCGCCGGAAACAACAGAAACAACAGAAACGGCGGAGACGGCCGAGACGGCGGAGACGGCGGAGACGGCGGAGACGGCGCCAGCCGAGGCAGTGCCCCGCGTGGTGGTGCCCACCCAGCCGCGGCCCACCGACTCGGCCGCACGACCGGCCCCGGGCACCCGGGCCGGCAAGGTCGCGGCTGTGGCGGCGGCCCCGGCCCCGGCCCCGGCAGGACGCGGCGGCGGGCTCGCTCTCGCGGTCCTGCTGCTGGGCCAGTTCATGGCGATCCTGGACGTCAGCATCGTCAACGTCGCCCTGCCGACGCTGCGCGCCGACCTGAGCACGTCCGACGCCGGCCTGCAGCTCATCGTCGCCGGCTATGTGCTGTCCTACGCGGTGCTGCTGATCACCGGCGCGCGCCTCGGCGGGATGATCGGGCACCGGGCGACGTTCCTCGCCGGGCTCGCCGTGTTCACCATCACCTCCGGCGCCTGCGGCCTCGCGCCGGGCTCCGGCACACTGATCGGCTTCCGGTTCGTCCAGGGCGCCGGTGCCGCGTTGATGACGCCGCAGGTCATGAGCATGATCCAGCGGACCTTCACCGGGCCGGCGCGAGCCAGGGCGCTGGGCCTCTTCACGGCCGTGGTCGCCGGCGGCGTCGTCGTCGGCCAGGCGGCCGGCGGACTGCTGGTCAGCGCCGACCTGTTCGGCTCCGGCTGGCGGCCGGTGTTCCTGCTCAACGTGCCGATCGGCGCGGTGCTGCTCGCGATCGGCCCCCGCGTCCTGCCCAAGGACCGCGGCGGGCACGGCGTGCGCCTCGACGTGCCGGGACTGCTGGTGGTCAGCCCCGCGGTGCTGCTCTTCGTGCTGCCCCTGATCCTCGGCCACGACGAGGGCTGGCCCGCGTGGTGCATCGCGTCACTCATCGCCAGCGTGGCGCTGTTCGGCCTGTTCGCCGCGGTGGAACGCCGCGTCGCCGCCCGCGGCGGGCAGCCGCTGATCTCCGGGCCGGTGCTGCGCGCGCCCGGCCTGCTGCCGGCGGTCGGCGTGCTGCTGCTCGCGCCGGCGACCTGGGGCGCATTCCTGTTCACCACGACGCTGCATCTGCAGGGTGACCTGGGCATGGGCCCACTCGGCTCGGGGCTTGCCTTCATACC
Source organism: Pseudofrankia coriaricola (assembly GCF_032027725.1). Lineage (NCBI taxonomy): Bacteria > Bacillati > Actinomycetota > Actinomycetes > Frankiales > Frankiaceae > Pseudofrankia > Pseudofrankia coriaricola. Next base: position 2,391 of record NZ_JASNFO010000006.1, read on the forward strand.
GTGCGTCGCCGCCTTCGCCCTGGTCAGCCTCAACTGGCAGCGGATGCCGGGTCGCTGGCACAGCCGCCTGGTCCCGGCCGGGTTCGCGCTGGCCGCCGTCTCCTACCTGTGGATCGGCCCGCTCGCCGGCGGCGGCGTCGGCTACGAGCTGATCACCGCCGTGATCGGCCTGGGTCTCGGCGTGATGCCGATCGTCATGACCCTCGCCCTGCAGCACGTCCCGGTCGAGAACGCGCCGGACGCCAGCGGCCTGCTGCTGACCGTCATGCAGCTCGGCCAGGTCACCGGCATCGCCACCGTCGGCACCGTGTTCCTGACCGTCACCGAGAACAGCCACTCCACCGGCCACGCCGAGTACGCCACCGGATGGGCCCTGGCCGCCGTCGCCGTCGCCGCGGCCGCCACCGCACTCCTTCTCGCCCGCAGGCGAGGCTCCCTCACCGGCTGAAGCACGGCGAGCAAGGCTCGGATGATGCTCCGGGTGGTCGGGCCAGTCGAGGCCCGGCCACCCGGGGCTTGGTCGCTCCTATGTTCTGTATGTGGAACAGCGCCATCTCGACTCGCCGGACGCCGCGGCCGACACACTCGACGCCTCGGGCGCGGACGCAACGGCCAGCGCGACGGACGCAACCGCCGGCGCGACAGACGCGGCAGCCGGCACGGCGGGTGCCATGGCAGGCGTGGCGGGCGGCCCGCCCGGCGCGGCCGGTCCGGGCGACCAGGCCGCTTCGGGAACTCGGGCCGCTTCGGGAACTGAGACCGCCTCGGGAACTGAGGCCCCCTCGAGAGCTGGGGCGGCCTCGGGGGTCCGGGCCGCTCATCTGGTCAGCGCGGGCGTCGTCACGGCGCTGGTCGGGTTCGCGAGCGCGTCCGTCGTGGTGCTCACCGGGCTGCGGGCAGCCGGGGCGAGCCCGGCGCAGGCCGCCTCGGGCCTGCTCTCCGTCACCGTCACCCAGGCACTCGGGACGCTGTGGCTCAGCCGCCGGCACCGGATGCCGGTGCTGCTCGCCTGGTCGACGCCGGGCGCGGCGCTGCTCGCCTCGACCGGCGCGGTCGACGGCGGCTGGCCGGCCGCCGTCGGGGCCTTCCTCGTCGTCGGCGGGCTGATCCTGCTCACGGCGCTGTGGCCACGCCTCGGCGGGCTCATCGCGTCGATCCCCGCGCCGATCGCGCAGGCCATGCTCGCCGGCGTCCTGCTCACGCTGTGCCTGGCCCCCGTCCACGGGCTGGTCGACCATCCGGCGCTCGTCGCGCCGGCGGTCGTGGTGTGGCTGGTGCTGCTGCGGCTCGCGCCGCGCTGGGCGGTGCCGGTGGCGTTCGCCGCCGCGGTGGTAGCCATCGGGATCTGGCTCGGCCGCCACGGCGGTCTCGACGGTCCGCTGCTGCCGCGCGTCGAGCTGACGGCGCCGACGCTGACCTGGGCGTCGGTGCTCTCGCTCGCCATCCCGCTCTACATCGTCACGATGGCGTCGCAGAACGTCCCCGGCGTCGCGGTGCTGTCCTCCTACGGCTACGCCGTCCCGTGGCGGGAGTCGATGACGGTGACCGGTGTCGGCACCGTCGTCGGCGCGTTCGCCGGCGGCCACGCGATCAACCTGGCCGCGATCACCGCGGCGCTCGCCGCGAGCCCGGAGGCGCACCCCGACCCGAGGCGGCGCTGGGTCGTCGCCCACCTCGCCGGCTGGACCTTCCTCGTCCTCGCCCTGGTCTCGACGATCCTGGTGACTGTGGTGACCGCCGCCCCGGCCGGCGTCACCACGGCCGTCGCCGGCCTCGCCCTCGTCGGCACGCTCGCGTCGTCGCTGACCTCGGCCCTGGCCGACCCGGACGACCGCCAGGCCGCCATCGTCACCTTCGTCGTCGCGGCCAGCGGCATCACCCTTGCCGGTGTCGGTGCCGCCTTCTGGGCACTCGCCGCTGGCCTCCTGATCCGCTCGGCCCTGCGCCACCGGCCCGCCGCCCCGGCGGCCGTCCCCACGCCGCCGCGAGACTGACCGACCGGGCACCTCGGCTGGCAGGCGACCTGCCCTAGACCGCCACTACAATGCGCGACAAGACGGGCACGGCTGTACGGGCCGTGGAGGCCCGTTCCCGAGGCGACCGGGGTGATAGCCGGGCCGCCAGGCGGGCGGCAGCGGTGCCGCCTCGCCGGCACTGAGTCCCGAACCGTGCCATCCCAACCAGCCTATAACCGATGGTCGGCATCGCATGACCCCGCTTTTGGTGACTTTCCTGGGTTGACGATTTACGTACCCAACACCACAAGGACAACACCCATGTCGGATACCGGGGTCCGGAGCGGTCGGTCAGTTCCGCAGGTAGGTCAGGACGGCGAGCACCCGGCGGTGACCGTCCTCCGTGGGGAGGTCGAGTTTCATGAAGATGTTGCCGATGTGCTTGGCCACCGCGGCCTCGCTGATCCCGAGCATGCGGGCGATCGACGGATTGGAGCGGCCTTCGGCCATCCGGGCGAGCACCTCACGTTCCCGCGGCGTCAGCCGGTCAAGTGGGTTGGTCGAGCGTTGCCGGTTCAGCAGCTGGCGCACCACGTCGGAGTCGATGACGGTCTCGCCGCCGGCGACCCTGGACACCGCGTCGGTGAAGTCGGCGACTTCGCCGATGCGGTCCTTGAGCAGATAACCGACCCCGGCCTGGCCGGACGGGCCGAGCAGCTCGGCGGCGTACGCGGTGGCCGCGTACTGCGACAGCACCAGGACCGCCGCGCCCGGGTCGCCTGCCCGTAGCGCCACCGCGGCGCGCAGCCCCTCGTCAGTGAGAGTGGGCGGCATACGGACATCGGTGATGACGAGGTCGGGCCGGTGCTCCCGGGCGGCCCTCAGCAACGAGTCACCGTCACCGACCGCCGAGACGACCGTATGGCCGAGACCTTCGAGCAGGCTGACGAGACCGGCACGCATGAGGGTGGCGTCCTCGGCCAGCACTATTCGTAGCGACACGGAAGATCGATCCGCACTGTGGTGGGCCCTCCTCGCGGGCTGCTGATCTGCAGAGTGCCATCCATGACAGCGACGCGGTCGGCCAGGCCGCGCAGACCCGTGCCCAGCGAGGGGTCGGCGCCGCCCTGCCCGTCGTCGACGACCGTCAGTGTCAGGCGTTCGTTCGCCGCCACGCCGCTGACCCGGATGTGGTCTGCCGCGGCGTGCCGGACCACGTTGGTCAGGGCCTCGGAGACGACGAAGTAGGCGGTGGACTCGACCGCGGGCGGCAGGCGTCCGGGCAACACGACGTCGACCTCGACCGGAATCGGGCACCGCTCGGCGAGTTCGCCCACCGCCTCGGCCAGCCCGAAATCGGTGAGAACCTGGGGATGGATGCCGCGGATCTGCTCTCGGATCGCGGCGAGCGCCATCCGGGCCTGCTGCTGCGCCTCACCGACGAGCGTCCCTGCCCGTCCGCTGTCGCCGGCGAGTTCCACTTCGGCCAGGCCCAGATTCATCGTCAGGAGTACGAGGTGCTGCTGGGCGCCGTCGTGCAGGTCGCGCTCGATGCGGCGGCGTTCGGCCTCGAACGCGTTCACCAGCCGGGTGCGCGACTGGAGGAGTTCGTCCACCTGCCGGTTCATCTCCGTGCTGGACGGCGCCAGCAGCCACCTGGCGAGTCCCGCCTGGGCACCGGCGAGAACGGCCAGGCCGTAGAGCGTGAGAAGCGTCGCGGGCACCCCGACCAGGCCGGCCGCCGCCCATGCCTGGGGAACCGTGTGGACCGACCAGGTACCCAGCTGGATCTGGACCAGGTCCGGGACCGTCGCGACGAACAGTGGCAGAGCCAGCAGCACGGCGCAGACGAACAGGGCGAGCAGCGCGCCCGCGTCGAGGACGAGCAGGAGCGACAACAGGCAGGCGGCATAGCCGAGTTCCCGCCAGGTCGCGGCCTCGCGTACCCGGCGCCGCGCCCACGTCAGCGCGCCCCCACTGATCGGCCTGTGCGGGCCGCGAAGCGGGTCCGACGCCAGGAGGCGGAGCCGGTGACGCTCCAGCGCGCCGATCGGCACCCCGATCAGCGGGAGCGACGGAGGGAACAGCAGCAAGGGGACGACGGCGACCCAGGCACCCAGGCTGACCGCCACCGTGCTGCCGACGTAGGCGAGGCTTCGCCAAGGCCACGTGGACACCAGGAAACGGACCGGACTGCCCGCCATCGCCCGCCACACGCTGGCCGCCATTCTCAGGACCCTACAACGCAGTCTGTGTCGCGGGTCGGGAAAGCCCCGTCGACCAGATACCGGTTCACGGTGCCGTCGACGCAGGCATTTTCCGCGGCCAGGTACTCGGTATGCGCGAAACCGCCGCGCAGAGTCACCATCCGCGAGCCCGTCAGTGCCCCATGCATCGCCTGCTGTCCCGGATACGGGGCGACCGGGTCGCCGTCGGCACCGACGATCAGCGCCGGCACGTCGGTGCGAATCGTTGTAGGCTTTTCCGCCGGCCGCGTCGGCCAGAACGCGCAGGGTGTGATGTTGTGGGCCAGGGGCCCGAACAGCGGCTCGTCATGACGGTGGCTCTCGATGTCGCGGAAATACGTGTCCGGGTCGCGGGAGGCGGCGCGATCGGCGCAGATGACGGCGGTCCCGGCCCGGTCGGCAGCGTAACCGGCGCCGGTGAACAGGCCGGCGAGAAACGTCTCCAGCGAGAATGTGGGCGTCGCCGGTCCACCGCGCGCGGCGGCGTCGAACACCCGCAGTTGCTCGGCGAGGTCCGCGTAGCCCGCGGTGCTGTCGTCGTAGAGGTGGGCGAACAGGAAGTACGGCAGGACATGCGAGTCCACGGTGTACGTCCCGACTTTGAGGGGGCTGCGCGCACTTGCCTGGTTGATGCGGTCGACCGTGGCCAGCACCTCGCCGGGGGTGCCGCCGAGGCCGTACTCGCTGTCGCGGCCGGCCGCCCAGGTGGCCCAGTGCTCCAGTGCTGCCTGGGTCGCCGGCGCGGCGCGGGAGATCAGAGCGGGGCCGAAGACGTCCGGGTCGACGGGGCTGTCCAGCACCACCCGGTCGGCATGGGAACCGAACATCTGCAGGTAGACCGCGCCCAGGTATGTGCCGTAGGAGTAGCCGAGGTAAGAGAGCTTCTGTTCGCCCAGGGCACGGCGGACGAGGTCCATGTCGCGGGCGGTGTTCCGGGTCGACGCGTACGGCAGGAGGTCGAGGTTGCCCCGGGCGCATCCGGCGGCAAGCTCCTTCGCCAGCGTGACACTCTCGTCGAAAGTGCGCCGGTCGGGGCCGGCGGAACGCAGGAAGGTGTCGGTCTTCCACTGGCACTCGATCGGGCTGCTGCGGCCCACGAACCGCGGGTCCATCCCGATCAGGTCGTAGCGGGCCGCGACGTCCGGCATCAGCTTGTTGATGAGCACCGTCTCCATTCCACTGCCGCCCGGGCCGCCCGGGTTGAGCATCAGGATGCCGCGACGCCGGACCGGATCAGTCGCTTTGATCCGGGCCATCGCGACCGAGATCTTCCGGCCGTGAGGGTGGTTGTAGTCGACCGGTACGGTCACCTCGGCGCACTGGGCACCCTCGGCGTCGAGAGCCGCTCCCAGTTCGTCGGCCGGGCCGGTATGACAGCCATGCCAGTTCACCGACGGCTGGCGGGTGCTCCCGGCCGCCGCCCAGGTCGTAGACGATGCCGCGCCAAGCACCAGTACACCGGCGACGACGATCGTCGTGAGCCCTCGAAATCCCATGTGCCGACCGTAGAAAACACCCGTTCGGAACGCGATGGCGTGGACGCCAGCAGCCGTGGTAAAGCATTCTGGGCCCGCGGGGTATACCTGGCTCTACCACATCCGAACAGCCCGCCTGCTATCGGCGCGAGCCTGGTCTTCGACGAACGCGCGCAGCCCGCGACAGGAGTCCTCGACCTCGGCCCACCGGGCCGAAAGGGCGTTGGAGCTCAACCCCGGTGCGCGGATCGCCGCCGAACAGAACCGGGCCTTCCTGCACCGCGCGATCCGCCAGCGCGGCTGAGGACGCCTGGTTGAAGCAGTACGACTCCGACCAGCCGGAAGCTGGGCTGCTGTACCTCTGTCATTGCGGCTGTTCGTCGTGGGAGGCGCTCGTGGTCAGCGGCCCAGCGAAAGGCCAGATGTGGGCCGACGATACGGGCACCGACGGAGGAATCCAGCCGCTGCGCGACGATGGGAGCAACCGCTGGGGTTCGCTTGATGGTATCGGCGGTGGTTGGACGGCGCGACAACCCAACTGTCCCTATGCTCCGGCGGGAGGCTGACATGCGGTTGGGAACACATATCATCTCGTTCGATCATCCGGATGGGGCCGCGGGGCTTGGGCCGCGGCTCGCCGACGTCGGTGCCGCGGCGGAGGCGGCCGGGGTGGGCTGGCTGTCGGTGATGGACCACTACTTCCAGCCGGCGATCGCTCATGACCGTCGCGGGCGTGTTGTCACGGCCTTGGTTTAGCCCCATTCGCGACGGCGACAACGCGGGGCGGTGATCAGCCGGTCGCGTGCCGCCGGGCGGCCGCCGGCGGGGGCGGGGGCGGTTTGTCGGTGGTGTGCGGCAGCATGCGGGTGTGGCCTCGGCAGCGCGTCCCCCCGGTGCGACGGCATCGGGTGGCGCCGTGCGCGCGGTGGAGGCGCTGCGCGCGGCCGGGGTGGGGCGCGGTGGCGCGGTGGCCGTGGTCGCGGTCGCCGGAGTCGGGACGGCATTGGCGTGGGACGGCGGCGGGTGGGCCGAGGCGGCCGAGGCCGGCGGGGTGCTGGCGGAGGTGGAGGGCGCGGTCGGGCCCCGCTGGGTGTGGTGGTCGACGCGGGGGAAGGGATCGCCCCTGACCGTGGCCACCGGCGGTGGCGGGCCGGCGCTGTGCTGGGATCTGGCGGCGGTGCACCGGGTGCTGCGCGGCGGGCATCGGGACGATCCGGGAGCGGTGTGGGCGGCCGCTCGCGGCCTCCCGCTCCCGCCGCCGCCGCACCGGCCGCGCCGCGACGGGCAGCTCGACCTGCTCGCCGTCGTCGACGACCACGCGGACGGCCCGGAGGCCGGCGACGCGGACGATCCGGTCGGGCCAGACGGGCAGCTGCGGACCGGCTGGGTCGAGGAGACGCTGCGCGGCACTGCTACGGGCGGGTTGGGTGAGCGGCTGGTCAGGGCGGGGCGGTTCGCCCGGCTCGCGCTGGTCGTGATGGCCGCGCAGGAACAGGCGCTGCGGGCTCTGCCCGACCCGCGGGCACGGCCGGCCCGGATTCCGCTCGCGGTGCTGACGGCGCGGGCCGAGTCGGCCGCCGAGCTGCTCGCCCACGAGCTGTGGCGTGACGGCCTGCCCGTCGACCGCGCGACGGCCGAGTCGACGATCCGCGAGATCGTCGGGCCGCGGTCGCGGGACGCGGCCGGCGAGGCGGCGTCGAGACGGGAACGAGACGCCCCAGTGCTGCGGCATCTGGGCGCGTCGGTCGACCTGCGCAACCCCGCGTCGATCCGGGCGGGCCTGGCGGCGCTCGGGATCGACGTGCCGGACACCAGGGCGGGCCGGCTGACGCCGCTGCGCGGGACGCATCCGGTGGTCGACGCGCTGCTGGCCTGGCGCAAGGCCGAGCGGATCGCGACGACCTACGGCTTCCGCTGGCTGGACACCCACGTCGGCGCCGACGGCCGGCTGCGCGGCGAGTGGCACGGCAGCGACGGCGCCGCCGGGCGGATGACCGCCGCCGCCGGGCTGCACAACCTGCCCGCCGACCTGCGGGTCCTGGTGGTCGCCGAGCCTGGGTACCGGTTCGTGCGCGCCGACCTCGGCCAGATCGAGCCGCGGGTGCTGGCCGTCGTCTCCAGCGACCCGGAGCTCACGAAGGCCACGGCGCAGGACGACCTGTACGCCCCGGTCGCGGCCCGGCTCGCGGTCGACCGGCCGACCGCGAAGATCGCGGTGCTCGCCGCGATGTACGGCCAGACGACCGGTGCCGCCGGACAGGCGCTGCGCCAGATGCGCGAGACCTACCCGGTGGCGCTGGCCTATCTCGACGCGGCCGACGCCGCCGGCCGCGCCGCCGCCCTCGGCCGTCCGCTTGACACAGCCTCACCTGCCGGGACGGCGGCCGGACATCCGTCGCCCCCGCCCGTCCCGGACCGGAACGGTCCGGCATCTCCGGAGCGGGCCTCGCCGGACATGCCCGCTCCCCGAGCGGGCGAGGCGGCCGAGGGCGCGCTGCGGACGTTCGGTGGCCGGCGGATCCCGCTGCGCGCCATCACCGCGGACGCGGCCGCAACCGCAAACCCGGCCGCAACCGCAAACCCGGCCGCAACCGCAAACCCGGCCGTGGACCTGGACCTTGGCCGGGCGAGCGCGGCCTGGGGCCGGTTCGCGCGTAACGCCGTCGTCCAGGGTGCCGCCGCCGAGCTGTTCAAGGCCTGGGCGGTGACAGTCCGCCAGGCTCTGGTGCCGCTCGGCGGTGAGATCGTGCTCTGCCTGCACGACGAGCTGCTCCTGCACGTCCCCGCCGAGCACGCCGACCGGGCCGTCGCCGCGACCCGGCACGCGCTCGCGGCGACCGCCGCCTACTGGGCCGCCGGCAGCCCGGTCCGCTTCGTCGTCGACATCGCCGTCGTCGACCGCTGGTCCGATGCCAAGGCCTGACCTCGATGTGTCCGCCGTCGATGTGCACCTTGGCTCGGCGGTGAGACCCCGAGGGGGATTACGGCGACGGCCGGACGGAATAGTCCCACTCATGCCCGCCCATAGGTCGCGCCCGGCCGCGGGCGCTTCGGGGCGACCGGGCCCCGACGAAATGCCTTCCGCATGGCTGAGCACGAACCGCCGACGGCGTTGCTGACGGTGATGTGCTGGCCGGAGGATTCGTCCACCCGACGGCTGACAGCGAGGCGAGAGGCCGTACCTCACGCGGCCCCCGACGCGCGAGGGCCGTCATCAGGTCGTCGCGGCGGGCAGCGCGGCGCGCCTCGATACCAGCTGGCCGACCAGGAGGACGAGCAGAACGCGTCGCCACCGGCGGCGGCACCGGTGGCGACGGGGCGGCGGCCCGCCGACCGGGTCGGTCATCGAGGGCTGCGTCGGGTGCTTTCGGGGATCGGCTGGTTCGGCGATCTTCGGCTCCGGCCTGACCCTGGCCTGCCCGAGCATCTCGGGCCGCGGCGGGACGGAGCCCTCGGTCCACACTGGCGGCGCGGTATCGGTCTCGGGCCATTTGGGTACGGTGTTGCCGGGACTGGCTAGCCTGCTATCCACGTTCTCCACGCTCCTGTCCGCGCTAGAAGCGGTCCGACGGCGCACGGAATTCCGGCGGCGCGGGTTGTCATGCGCCAGCGTCGGTTTCGCCTTTTCGTCATCCTGTCCGGAGTCCTTCGGCTTGTCGTCGTGCGCACGCCGACATTCCCCCTACGTATTCCGTGGTACTCCGCGGTGGCGTCGTGGCGCGGCGGCCAGGCGGAGCGGAACTGAGGCCCGGCGGGCCCAACCAGCCAATCGGGTGGGTAGCGAGCGGTGCGCTGGGGTGACTGGCTGGACTGGCTGATCGTGAGCCGGCGAGGCTCCTGCGGGCCGACGCGGCCAGGCGGCACGTACTGCGCTCGTCGTACGCGGAAATGTCGGCGCAGGGACGACGACCGGGCAGGGGTCGGCAGGGCAGCCTGGAACGGAACCCGAGATAGAGACGGAGACCGCTCGTGGCGAGTGTCCTGTATCGGCTGGGCCGACTTGCCTATCGGCGGCGACGGTATGTCGTCGTGCTGTGGGTGGCAGCCCTCGCCGCTCTTGCCTTCGCCGCGGCGAAAGCACCGCCGGCTCCCGACGAAGCGTTCTCCATTCCCGGTACCGAGTCCGAGAAGGCGTTTGATCTCCTGGACGAGCGCTTTCCGGGGACGACGGCGAACGGGGCGTTTGCTCGGATCGCCTTCGTAGCCCCGGCGGGGCGGGCGCTGCACCGGCCGGAGATCGCGCACCAGGCGGCAGGCGACCAGCCCGCGCCGCCGCCGCCGGCCGCCGTCGCCGTTGGTCCCGCTTCCGCCGAGTCCGCCTCGGTCCGATGAGGAGCCCCCGCCCGGCCGGCCATCCCGGCAACGCCGTGCTGCACCGGCCGGCGAACACGTACCGTGGGCGGCACGGTTACAGCACCCGACGGGAACTCCTGATCATAGCGACGGTCTGGCGACGGTTCGCGAGCGACCACCGCGGGGCGACCACCGCCGTGGTCGCACTGCTGATGTTCGCCGCGGCCGGGCCTGGTAGCCGCATCGCTCCCGGCAACGCCACCCGCCCGGACTCCGCCTGGCCGGCGGTGATACTCGCCGCGATCTCTTGCGTCACTCTGCTGTGGCACGAACGCCGGCCACGCACGGTCGTGACGGTAGCCGCCATCTGCGCCGCCGGCATAGCGCTGCACGGCTACCTCCTTAGCATGCTGCTGATCGCCCCGGCCATGGCCGCGCTCTACTGGCTGGCCGACCACACCGACCGGACGACCGCGATCGTGTTCACCGGCGCCACCGCCACCCTGGTCGTGACGGCCGCACTGATCGGTGATCCAGCCAGTTACCCGCTGGTGTTGAAGACCATCGGCCCGATCGCCTGGCTGATGCTCCCCGCCGCGCTTGGCAACACCGCGCGGCTACGCCGCGCCTACCTGGCCGCCGAGCGGGCCCGTGCCGAGCACGCCGAGCACACCCGGGAGCAGGAGGCCCGCCGACGTGTGATCGACGAGCGCACCCGGATCGCCCGCGAACTGCATGACGTCGTCGCCCACCACATGACCCTGGCCAACGCCCAGGCCAGTACTGCCGCCCACCTCGCCGTGACCCGGCCCGAGCAGACCAGGGAGATCCTGGCCGGCCTCGCCGCGACCACCTCGGCGGCGCTTCGGGACCTCAAGGCCACCGTCGGCCTGCTCCGGGCCGACGACAGCCCGAACGCGCCGCTGGAACCAGCCCCCGGGCTGGGCCGGCTACCCGACCTGACCGCCGCGTTCGCCGAGGCTGGTCTCGCGGTCACCGTCGACGTGGCCGGGGACCCGCGGCCGCTGTCCCCCGGGGTGGACCTGACCGCGTTCCGCGTCGCCCAAGAGGCATTGACCAACGTGGCAAAACACGCGGCCACCGACACCGCGCACGTACAGATCACCTACTTCCGCGACATGCTCACCATGACCGTCACCGACCATGGCGGCGCGACGGGCCGGCCCCACTCCACAGCGGCCGGCGTGGATGAGAAGGAGGCGGGTACCGCGAGCGGCCACGGACAGGCGGCCGGCGGCCGGGCGACCGGCGGATTCGGCCTCATCGGCATGCGCGAACGCGCCCGCTCGGTCGGCGGCGAGCTGACCGCCGGTCCCCGGCCCGACGGCGGCTTCCAGGTCGCCATCTGGCTCCCGCTGCAGCCCACCTCCGCCACGAAGGCAGGTACCGATGACGATCCGCGTGCTACTCGCCGACGACCAGGCTCTACTGCGGGCGACCTTCCGGATGCTGATCGACTCCCAGGAGGACATGACCGTCGTCGCTGAGGCCGCCGACGGCGGAGAGGCGACCACCCGCACCCGTCAACACCACCCGGAGGTCGTCGTCATGGACATCCGGATGCCCGGGACCGACGGCCTGACCGCGACCGCCACCATCTGCGCCGACCCGGACCTGGCCACCACGCGGATCCTCATCCTCACCACCTTCGAGCTCGACGAGTACGTCGCCCACGCACTGCGAGCAGGCGCCAGCGGATTCCTCGGCAAGGACGTCGGGGCCGAGGAGCTCCTCTCCGCGATCCGGCTGGTGGCCGCCGGCGACGCCCTGCTCTCACCAACCGCCACCCGCGCGCTGATCACCCGCTTCCTCGCCGTGCCCGAACCCACCATGACCCGCGCGACCTCCGACACGCTGAGCGTCCTGACCACCCGCGAACGAGAGGTAGTAGCACTCGTCGCCGAGGGCTACTCCAACGACGAGATCGCCGCCCGCCTCGTCATCAGCCCACTCACCGCCCGCACCCACGTCCATCGGGCCATGGCCAAACTCCACGCCCGCGACCGGGCCCAGCTCGTCGTCATCGCCTACCAGACAGGCCTGGCGGCCCCGCCTCGCCGACCCGAGCGGCCAGACCTGCCCAGCGCGTCGTGACGACGGTCTGTCCCTTTGACCGCCGCGGGCAGTGCCGGAGTCTCGCCGGCTTCCCTCCTACGACGTCCCTCCCAGGCCCGCGGCCCGCAGGACCGGGTCAGACGGGCCCGGCAACGGCACGAAGCGAACCCTCCGCACCGCGCGCAGGATTCTGATCGAGGCGTCCGCGAAGCCGGCCGGACGAGGGAGTGCCGTGCCTCGCGCCGGCCGCGAGCACCCGCCGCTCATCTGGCGTGCCCCTTGGTGGGCACGGGCCGACACATCGTGCGAATGCGGCCACGCTCGGAGTCCGAAACCCTGGTTCGACGCCAACCATTGGGGTTAGTTTGTCGCGAATGAGGCGAAATCGCAGCTACACCTCCGCCGGGCGAACGCTTCTCGCCGCGCTGTGCGCCCGTCACCGCTGGGTCGTCGTCGGCCTGTGGGCCGTCTGCCTGGTGACGCTCGTTCTCCTCGCACGCGCACAGGGCGCCCGCTTCGACACCGATGTCGCCGTCCCGGGCAGTGACTCCGCGCGTGCCCTCGACCTCGCCGGCCGGGCTTTGGGCGGGACGGATCTTCCGGACACCGAGACGGTGGTGCTGCACGCCCGCCATGGAACGGTCGACGACCCGCTGGTGCGGGCGCAGATTGCCGCGATGCTGGCGCAGCTCGGCAAGGTGCCGAAGGTCGCCGGCGTCGTCGACCCGTTCTCGCCGGGCGGCGCGGTCGTCCTCGGCGTCGACCCGGTGAGCGCGAACCGGCACACCGCGGTCGTCTCGGTGATCGTGAAGGGCTCGGCGCTGCACCCTGACCGGGCCACCGCCCAGCGCCTCGTCGCCGCGGTGCGGTCCTATGACGGGCCCAACCTGCAGGTCGAGATCGCCGGCCCGGATGCGGCCGCGGTCAACGCCACCGCCATCTCCTGGTGGCCGATCCTCATCGCCCTCGCGGCCGCCCTGCTGCTGCTCGGGGCCACCCTCCGTTCTCGCGGCGCGGTCGCCGTCTGTGCCGTGACCACCGCGGTGGCGACCGTGACCGCGCTGGCGATCGCCGTGCTGCTCTCCCACGCGACGACGATGACGGTGTACGCGCCGCTGCTCGCGGCCGTGGTCGCGGCCGGGACCAGCCTGGGCGGTGCGGTCGTCGTCGTGCACCGGGCCCAGTCCGGCCTGCGGGAGGGGGGCGGCGCGCTCGAGGCGGTGACGCGGGCCGCCGCGCAGACCGGGTTCGCCATCGCGTGCGGCGGTTTCTGCGTCACCCTGGCGATGGATGGCGTCGTGGCGCTGGGCCTGCCCTTCTTCAACGGGGTCGCGCTGGGCTCGGCCGCTGCCGGGGCGGCGACTGGTCTGGTGATCCTGACCTTGCTTCCGGCGCTGCTGGCGATCTGCGGGCCGCGGCTGCTCGGCTGGACGGAACGCCAGCACCTGACGACCAGCGGCCGTGGCCTGAACCAGCCGCCGGGGCTGCGGGCGAGGTGGGCTGGCTGGGTGCATCGCCGTCCGCTGGTCGCCGCCTGTGCGGCGGGCTTCCTGCTGTTGGCGCTCGCCGCGCCGGCGTTGACCCTCAAGCTTGGTGGTGCCGACGACGGCGCCGAGTCGACGTCGTCGACCACCCGGCGGGCCTACGACCTGTTGAGCACCGATTTCTTTCCCGGGTTGAACGGGCCGATGCTCGTCGCCGTCGACCTCGGCCACGCGCCGGCGGCGGTGTCCCCGGACGCCGTGGTGGCTGCGCTCGCCAAGGCTCCCGGGGTCGCGCGGGCGGCGGTGAACCTGAACAACGCGCAGGCGGGAGTCGCCGTGATCCGGGTCTTCCCGACGGCCGGCCCACGCTCGCCGGACGCCACCGCCCTGCTGCACCGGCTACGTGACCAGGTCCTCCCACCCGTGCTGGCCGGCACCGGTTCGCGGGCCTATGTCGGTGGTTCCACCGCCCTGTTCGCCGACATGGCGGCGAACTTCCACGGTGCGACGACCGGGTTCCTCGCGGTGGTCCTGCTGGCGATGTTGGGCTGTGGGCTCCTGATGCTGCGGTCGGTGACGATCGCGACCGCCCTGGCACTCACCAGCGCCCTCGCGGTGCTCGCCGCGGCCGGTGTCCTTGCGCTGCTGTTCCAGACCGGCCTGGTCACCCGGGTGCTGGGACTGGCGACCGGGCCGGTCGAACCGTCGCTGCTGGTGATCGTCCTGGTCGCCGTGTTCGGTCTGCTCCCGGGGCTGAACCTCGGCCTGCTCGCCCGGCTCATGGAGCCTGCCGCCGCCCCCGGACTGGGCCGACAGGCTCGTCGCCGCAACGCCTCCGGGCCCGTCCGGCTCGGCCATGCGGACGTCGGCCACGTCATGCTCACGATGAACCTGGTGATGCTGTTCCTCTTCGCCGCGGTCGCCGCACAGCCGGCGCGCCTGATGAAAGTGACTGGATGCGGCCTCGCCGCCGGCGTCGCCATCGACGCGTTTGTACTGCGCGCGACGCTGCTGCCCGCACTCCTCCACCTGCTCGGCCCCCGCCGGCGCCGGGGCGTGCCGGACCTCGCCTGGACGCAGCCGCTGGTCGGCGGACCGTCCGACCAGGCGGCCGCCGCACGGGACGGCACCGAAGCCGCGACAGTGCCGATCCGCATCCGCCGACCGGAGCAGACGGCGCCACGGCCAACCCGCCTGTAACCGCCCGCCCGACCGCCCCCTCGCACCCCAGCGAGCACCGACGTAGGCGAAAATCGGCCCGGCGTCGATGGCGAGAGCTACGGCGTCACCTCGCTGGCGAGGATCTCCTCGATCCGCTCGGAGATGTCCCGCCGGCCGCGACGCCCAGCGGCAGGCGACCATCGACCGAAAAGCGAACAGCGCTCGCATAAGAAGTCGTCGCGGCCACGAATCCGTCTATGGAACAGTCCCGTCGTTGGAGGCAGGCGGTTGTCACCGCGTGGCGGTGTGAACCGTGGCGAGGGCGTTGGCGTACAGGCTGTGGATGTCGGCGTTGCCGTCGGAGCGGGCCCATTCGTGGATGGCGGCGTCGGCGCAGCCGAGGACGGCGGTGACGAGAGCGCGGGCGCGGGCGTCAGGGGTGGTGTCGTGGCCGTGGTCGAGGCGTGCGCGCACGTCGGGAATGAGTAGTTCCTGCCAGAGGAGCTGCTTCTCGATGCGTCGTGCGCGCAGCGACGGGGTGTGGGTGAGCATGGCACTAGCGCGCAGGCTGCGTTCGGGGTGGTCGACGAAGCTGCTCAGGAGGAGGGCGGCCGCGTGACCCAGGGCTTCCCAGGCGGACTCCTGGGGCGGGCGAGCCTGGAGTGCGTCGCGGACGCGTTCGCCGGCGGTCGCGAAGCTTCCGAGGACGACGTCCTCCTTGGTGGGGAAGTGGCGGAAGAAGCTGCTGCGGGAGACGCCGGCCTTCTCGGCGATCTGGTCTGCGGTGGTCTCGTCGAATCCGTTGGCCAGGAACAACTCCATGGCCGCGGCGGTGATCTCGGCGCGGACGGTGGCGCGCTGCCGTTCGCGCAGCGACGGCCGGGGGGTCGCCGGGTTCGCCTTCATACGGCCAGGTTAGCGGATCCCCATTCAAACTGACACTGAGTGTCATGTAGGGTCTCAGCGTCAGTCATCCGAGGTGTGTCCCTCTGGTCGAAGGCAGGCTCCCCATGCAGTTCAGGACCCTCGGTCGCACCGGCGTTCAGGTCAGCGCGCTCGGGCTCGGGACCATGAACTTCGGAGCGTTCGGGAACACCGCCGAGGCCGAGACCACCGGCATGGTCCGCCGCGCCCTGGACGCGGGCATCAACATCATCGACACCGCCGACGCCTACTCCGCCGGTGTCTCCGAGGAGCTTGTCGGCAAGGCGCTCAAGGGCGTCGACCGCGACGACGTGGTACTGGCCACCAAGTTCCGCCTACCGCTGGGAGATATCACCAAGCTGGGCGAGACGAACAAGCACGGCGGACCGAACAAGCAGGGCGGGTCGCGCCGTTGGATCGTCAGGGCCGTCGAGGACAGCCTGCGCCGTCTGGGTACCGACCACATCGATCTCTATCAGATGCACCGTCCGGATCCGGCCACCGACATCGAGGAGTCGCTGTCGGCGCTGACCGACCTGCAGCGCGCGGGAAAGATTCTCTACATCGGCTCGTCGACGTTCTCCGCCGCGGAGATGGTCGAGGCGCAGTGGGTGTCCGAGCGGCGCGCGCTGGCGCGTTTCGTCACCGAGCAGCCGCCGTACTCGATCCTCGTACGCGGCATCGAGGCCGACGTGCTGCCCACGGCGCAGAAATACAGCATGGGCGTGTTGACCTGGAGCCCGCTGGCGAGCGGATTCCTGTCAGGCAAGTACCGGCCCGGCGTCGAGGCGGAGCAGTCGCACCGCGACAAGCTCAGAGCCGGCCGCCCGATCCCCACCGACCGCGACGACACGCTCAAGCGCGAGGCCGCGGAAATGCTCCACACCCTCGCCGGCGAACACGGGATGTCACTCGTCGAGATGTCGATCGCCTTCGCGACCAGCCACCCCGGCGTAACCAGCGCGCTGATCGGTCCGCGCACCATCGAGCAGCTCGAGGCACAGCTACCCTGCGGAGACCGCGTGCTGTCCGCCGAGGTCCTCGACCGGATTGACGACATCGTCGCCCCCGGTCGCACGGTCAAGGCCGGCGACTCCCACGCCGTCAACCCCGCCCTCGACGCAGCCAACCGCCGCCGCTGAACCACACCCCGCCTCTGTCCCCGCCGCCGGCCATCCCGGGAACATCACCACGGCCGAGTTCCGGACTACTCAAGCAACTGATGCCGCGTTTCCACCACGCGAACCTGGGAGGACAAGACGATGGAACGCCGACGCCTTGGCACGGGTGGGCTCGACGTCTCGAAGCTGTCGCTCGGTGCGATGACCTTCGGCTCGGGGATGCCGCCGATCACGAAGGTCGACGAACGGAACGCTCGCGCGATGGTCGATCGGGCGCTCGACGCGGGTGTCAACCTGGTCGACACCGCCGACGTCTACGCCTCCGGCCAGTCGGAAGAGATCCTGGGCGCCTGTGTTCGACACCGGCGTGACGACGTGCTGATCGCCACCAAGGTCGGCTTCGGTTCCCTCGAACCAGGGGCGTTGGCGTACGACGCCGTGGTCGCGTCGTGCGAGGCCAGTCTCCGCCGGCTCGGCACCGACTGGATCGACCTCTACCAGCTCCATCGCCCTGACCGCACGACGCCCATCGAGGAGACTCTCCGCGCGCTCGACGACCTCGTGGCACGCGGGCTGGTCCGCGCTGTCGGCACCAGCAACTTCCGGGCCTGGGAGACCGCCGCGGCCGTGGCCAACCAGCGAGCCCTGGGCCGCACACCGTTCAGCGCCGCCCAGCTCTACTACTCGCTCGTCGGGCGCGAGGCCGAACATGACCTCATCCCGCAGTGCCGCGCCGACAACGTCGGGGTCATCGTGTGGAGCCCGCTGGCGGGCGGGTACCTCACCGGGCGCTACCGCGACGGCGGGGACGGCGGGCGCCTAAGTGCACATACGTTCCCTCCCGTCGCCCCCGGCCTCGGCGCACGCGCTCTCGACGCGGTCGGCAAGGTCGCCGCGTCTCGTGGCGTGTCCATGGCGCAGGTCGCACTGGCCTGGGTGTTGGCGCAACCGGGCATCACCTCGGTCATCGTCGGCGCGAGCACGCTGGAGCAGCTTGACGACAACCTTGCCGCCGGCACGCTCGAGCTCGACGCCGACGAGCTCGCGGCCCTGCACGCGGCCAGCGCGCTGGCACCTGTCTACCCCACCTGGTGGGACGCGGCGATGGGTATTCCGGGCCCGAACGACTGCGCCCAGCAAGCGTGACGAATGGTGGCCGCGGAGCGCGCGATCCTGAGCGTCGGGATCGGCACTGCCGTCTGCGTCGTCCTCGTCAACGCCTTCTGATCCTTCTGGCTGCGCGAGGGGAGGTCTACCGATCCGGTACGAACTGCTCGGAGCCCACGACTCGCAGCAGTTCGAGGTGGTCGATGTCGCCGGTGCCGGGTGGCGCGGTGTAGGTACCCCGGCCGGTCCCGGGTCCGGTCAGGTCCTGGTCGAGGTGAAGGCGGCGGCGATCAACCCAGGCGAGGCGGCCATCCGTGCGGGCGCCTTCGCACAGCGCTGGCCGGCGATGTTCCCCTCGGGGCAGGGCAGCGACCTCGCCGGGATCGTGGCGGAAGTCGGCCCGGGCGTGACGCGGGTCATGGCCGGCGATGAGGTGATCGGGTTCACCGACAACCGTGCCAGCCACGCCCAGTTCGTCCTTGTCGAGCAGGGGAACCTCACGCCTCGCCCGTCCGGTGTCCCCTGGGAGGCGGCCGGTTCCCTCTACGTGGCCGGGACGACGGCGTACGCGGCCGTCCGGGCGGTATCCCTCGCGCCCGGCGACACGCTCGTGGTGTCGGCCGCGGCGGGCGGGGTCGGCTCCATCGCCGTACAACTGGCCACTGCCGCCGGCGCTACCGTCATCGGCCTGGCCAGCCCGGCCAACCATGACTGGCTCGCCGGCCACGGCGTGATCCCGGTCGTATACGGCGACGGGGTCTCGGACCGAATCCGGGACGCCTCGGGCGGCCGGGTTGACGCGTTCCTCGACGCCTTCGGCGGTGGCTACGTCGACCTCGCGATCGACCTCGGGGTGCGTCCGGAACGGATCGACACAGTCATCGACTTCGCGGCGGCGGAGAGGTACGCCGTCAAGACGGAAGGTAACGCCGCCGCGGGAACGGCCGAGGTGCTCGCGGAAGTCGCCGCTCTGATCGACAAAGGCGTCGTTGAAATCCCGATCGCGAAGGTCTTCCCGCTGGCTGAGGTGCGCGACGCGTATCGGGAACTGGAGCGCCGGCACACCCGCGGGAAGATCGTGTTGCGTCCCTGACGACCCCGCCGGCGATGCTCACAGCCTTGGCGGCTACCCGACCAGGTTGGTGAGAACCGGCAGCCGGCTGCGGCGCGAGGCGCCCAGCCGCTGTCCGGTTCGGTCGCAGGGCGCGCAGGGCGGCGGCGAGTTCGCGGTGTTCGTCCGGGATGTGTGCGAGGTAGTCCTCGGAGCCCTGGGCGATCCGGGTCAGCAGGAACAGGTGGACCTGGGACCGGATCGCCTCCCAGGCCTCCCGCAGGCGCCGGTGGTGGGCGGCGGCGAAGACGGCGTCGTGGAACGCGATATCGCACCGCGCCATCTCGTGCTCGTCCTCGACGCGCCGCATGCGGTCAGTCGCTGTTTCCATGGCCGTGATGTCCAGCCGTCGCCACCGGCACCGCCCGCGGCTTGGTCACCCAGCTGCGCACCGACACCCATTTCGCGCTCGATGGTCAGGCCGACCCAGCGGCGCCGTAGGACGCGGACCCGGCTCGGTCTCGGTCGGCCTGGTCAGACGCAGTCACTGCTCTGCTTGCGGACCTAATCGGAGACTAGGTAGCCGAGCGCGCGGGATGACCGTCGTCCTTCGCGCTCGGCGGACGGGGCCGACCGGAGACGGAACGACAGGAAGCAGTCTCTGCGTTGGCGACGCTAGTCGCGCGGTGGGAGCAGGCCGGCAGCCCCACCAGCCAACGCGACCAGACGGGCTGAACCGCTTCCTACCGGGCGCACGCGTCATCCCCCGTGACTGCCCATGCTGTTCTCCTTGTCGCGTGCGGCGGGTCAGCGGTCGATCGTGGTCATGTTGGCTTCGTCGTGGCGCTCCCCGGCGGCAGGGTCGAGGGTGTTCAGCCGTTCGATCTGGTCTGCGGTGAGTTCGATGCCGTCGGCGGCGGTGTTCTCCTCGACGCGGGCGACGCGGCGGGTGCCGGGTATGGGTGCGATGTCGTCGCCGCGGGTGAGGATCCAGGCCAGGGCGGTCTGCGCCGGGGTCGCGCCGATCTCCGCGCCGATCGCCGTGACGGTGTCGACGATGGCCAGGTTGCGCTGGAAGTTCTCGCCGGTGAAGCGCGGGTTGGTCTTGCGCCAGTCGTCGTCGGCGAAGTCGTCGACGGAGCGGATCTGCCCGGTCAGCAGCCCGTGGCCGAGCGGCGAGTACGGCACGAATCCGATCCCGAGCTCGCGCAGCAGCGGCAGGATCTCCGCTTCCACGTCGCGGGTCCACAGTGAGTACTCCGTCTGCAGCGCCGACACCGGCTGCACAGCGTGAGCGCGCCGGATCGTCGTCGCGGACGCCTCGGAGAGCCCGAAATGCAGCACCTTGCCTTGTGCGATCAGGTCGGCGACCGCCTGCGCGGTCTCCTCGATCGGCGTGCTCTGGTCCACTCGATGCTGGTAGTAGAGGTCGATGTGGTCGGTGCCCAGACGCCGCAACGATCCCTCGATAGCGGCCTTCACATTCGCCGCACTGCTGTCGACGACACCAGGGCCACCGCCCGTGTGCGAGAACAGGCCGAACTTCGTGGCGATCTTCACCTGGTCGCGGCGATTCTTGATCGCCTGTCCGACGATCTCCTCGCTGAGGAACGGTCCGTAGATCTCCGCGGTGTCGATGTGCGTCACGCCGAGATCGAACCCGCGGTGGATGGTGCGGATCGACTCGTCGTTATCTAGGGCACCCTCGGAGGTGTAAGTGCCGGCCATGGTCATCGCGCCAAGGCCGATGCGGGAGACCTCCAGGGTCCCGAGGTGGGCGTTCTTCATCAGGTTCGTCCTTCCGGTGTCGTTCGGGACCTGGCCAGCTGTTCCCGGTCCCGGTCCCGTTTCCAGGTCAGACCTGGTCTCCCGTGGCCGCCCGAGGTCCGTCGCGGCCCGCTCCTCGGGTGGCGACACTGATGCAACCCGATCGCGGGCGTGCGAAGAAGTCACCGCTGGCAGGTGTACTGACAGCCCACCCCTCGCCTGCGAGTTCGTGCCTAGCCTGGACCGGTGGGTAACCAGGGCGAGGTCAAGGCGTTCCTCACGTCCCGCCGCGCGAAGATCACCCCCGAGCAGGCCGGGCTGACCAGCCACGGCCGCGGCCGGCGGGTCCCGGGACTGCGGCGCAGCGAGGTCGCCGACCTGGCGGGCGTCAGCGTCGAGTACTACGCCCAGCTCGAACGCGGCAACCTCGCGGGCGCCTCCGACAGCGTGCTCGACGCCGTGGCCCGAGCCCTGCAACTCGACGACGCCGAGCGCGCTCACCTGCTCGACCTCGCGCGTGCTGCCGGCCCCGCCGCCCGCACCCGCCGCCGGCCCGCGACCCAGCAGGTCCGGCCCAGCATCCAACGCCTGCTGGACCTCATGACCGAGATCCCCGCGATCGTGAACAACGCCCGCCTAGACACCGTGGCCGCCAACGCCTTGGGCCGGACGCTGTTCGCGCCCGTCTACACCAGCCCTGTCCGCCCGGCCGGCCAGCCCGTCAACCACGCCCGGTTCACCTTCCTCGACCCCCACGCCCGCGACTTCTGGCTCGACTGGGACCGCGCCGCCGACGACAGCGTCAGCACCCTGCGCACCGAAGCCGGCCGCGACCCGCACGACAGAGACCTCATCGACCTCGTCGGGGAACTCGGCACCCGCAGCGACGCCTTCCGCGTCCGCTGGGCAACCCACGACGTTCGCCTCCACCGCACCGGACGCAAACACCTCCACCACCCCGCCATCGGTGACCTTCACCTGAACTTCGAGGTCCTCGACCTGCCCGCCGACCCCGGCCTGACCCTCATCGCCTTCCACGCCGACATCGGCTCGCCCAACGCCGACGCCCTGCGCCTCCTCACCAGCTGGGCAGCAACCCAAAACCTGACCGCCGCCCCCGATGCGGCCAGAAATCCACGAGCCAGCCGCTGATCCGACCGACGAACGGCACGGGAATGTCGTAGGAAACGGGTCGAGGCCACGGAGCGGCCCGCGTCAAGGCAGGATCGACACAGGTGCACGCTGGGTCGAGCGCTCGCTCGCGGGCAGCCCGCAGCGACACGGCTGTCCTGTCGGATCAGGCCATCGTTAGCTGCGGGCCGACAAGGGCGTACGACTTCCCGGACCTACGCCGCTACCTACGCCGACAACGCATCACCCCACGCATCGCCCGGCGCGGCGTGGAGCGCGCCGACCGTCTCGGCCGGCACAGGTAGAAGATCGAGAGGACGACCGTGTGGCTCGGCGGCTACCGCCGCCTGACCATCCGCTACGAACGCCACGGCCGTAGCTTCCTCGGGTTCCTGACTTGCGCGCGCTAGCGCCGTGGTGGTAGTTTTGCACCCGAAGACGCAAGATCGTTTTAGTGGCGTCGCGGCGAAAGTGGGCCGGCGCGTTGGTGATGCCGCTCCGTGGAAGGCGAAAACGGAGCCTGCTCCGGTTAGGCGGTCGAGTGCCCGACGCGTGCCATCAACAGTCGGGAATGCGAGGGCAAGATGGGGAAATTTGATTCTCCGGCGCCGCCCATGGACGAGGAATGTGCTGCGACCTGGCGGTTCCTCATCGACACGCAGTTCGGCGGAGTTGTCCCTGAGATCACCGAAGAGATAGTCCCGCTGGCCCGCGCATACAAGCTGCCGACCCGTGAGACGGTGCTCAAAGAATTCCCTGTCTCTGAGGAGGAGCGTTCAGTCCCGGGGCCGGATGCAGAGATCATCGTCTCGGTTTTCACGCCGCGGAATCATCCCGGAACTGGCCCTGGAATCGTCTGGCTGCATGGCGGCGGAATGGTGGCCGGCCATCGTTTCGGGGCGGAGTCGGCCTTGCGGCTCGCGGTGGCGTCCAGCAGCGTCGTCGTGTCGGTCGAATACCGGATGCCTCCTGAAGCCCCCGACCCCACGCCCGTCGACGACTGTTACGCCGCGCTTCTCTGGACCGCGGATCACGCCGCCGAGCTGGGGATCGATCCGGCCGCGCTCATCCTCGCCGGCGGCAGCGCCGGCGGAGGCCTCGCCGCAGGTACAGCCCTACGCGTACGCGACGATGGCGGCCCTACCCTCGCCGGAATGCTTCTCCTGTCCCCGATGCTCGACGACCGGATGCAGACGGCCTCGGCTCACATGACCGGCGTGCTGTCGTGGAGCCGGACCAGCAACGAGACCGGATGGCGCATGTTGCTGGGGGACCGTGCCGGCACCGACGACGTCTCCGCCTATGCGGCGCCCGGCAGGGCGACCGATCTGTCGGGGCTCCCGCCAACGTTCATCGACGTCGGCTCCGTCGACCTGTTCCGCGACGAGGCTGTTGCCTTCACCTCCACGATCTGGGCGTGTGGAGGCGACGCCGAGCTTCATGTCTGGTCCGGCGGATTCCACGGTTACGAGGGCTACGCGCCCAACGCCCTACTTACCGTTGACACTCTCGCGGCCCGCGAGCGATGGCTCACACGCGTACTCGCCCGCGCCCGCGGCCACCATTCCGAGTTCGAGGCCGCGCGGGAAGTTCGCCCTCGAACGGAGGACCATTCGTGAAAAGCTGCCGTGGCGACCGCGGATAACACATCCATGCCCTCACCGGCGTCCGGCGGGCTACCGTGACGAGGCCCGGATCATCGGTGTCATTCGACCCCATGGGCTACCGTTCGCCATTCCCACGGAGCTCCCGGCCATGTCAGGCGGACTCTCGGACGATCAGTCGTGGCTGCACCGCTGCCGCCAGGGCGGGATCGAGCTCGCGGCCGTCAAGCAGCCGTCGGAGGGAGGAGGCGACGGCATGGGCGAGGTCCGGCACGAGGAAATGGGTGGTGGTCAACGTGGGGCGAAGGATGGCCCCCAATGGCTGGTTGCCGGATCCGACCACCGCGATGTCCCTCGGGACGTCGAGGCCAGCCTCGCGCAGGGCGTAGATGAGCATAAGGGCGAACTCGTCGTTGTAGGCGTAGACGGCGTCGGGCCGGTGGGCCGGGTTGCGCCAGCGGGCGACGGCCGGGGCTATGGAGCTGACCGCGAGGCTGCAGTCCACGCGTTCGACGAGGGCGTTCTCAATCTGCGCGGCCTCCACGACCGCCTCGAAGCGCCGTTCGGCCAGGGCCGCCCATTCGCCCCCGGGCACCAGACAGGACAGCCGACGATGCCCCTGACTCAGTAGATGCCGGGTAGCGACGCGGGCCACCGCGGACGGGTCGATCGGCACGCTCGGGGCGTACGGTCCGGCCGGGACGCCGCTGAGCAGGACCGCCTGCACGCCTGCCTGCCGTAGCAGCGCGACAGCCGGCTGGGTCCCCCGTGACGTGTCGAGAAAGACGGCGGCGGGGCGCAGCTCTGCCCACATACGGGCGCCCTCCACCCCGGAGGCGGTGTGGTCGCCATGCAGCAGCAGGTCCAGGCCCATCCCGGCCAACTCGCGGCCCAGATGGGCCAGAAACACGTCCTGGCCGGGCAGCGACCCGGACCGCGGCATGGGCAGCAGCACAATATTGCTTCGGCCCGCCCGCAGCGCCCGCGCCGACGCGTTCGGCGCGTAGTGCAGGTCCCGCGCCGCGGCCAGGACCCGTTGCCGGGTCGCCTCGCTGATCGGGTGGTCGGTGCCGTTGAGGACATGAGACACCGTCGCCCGCGACACTCCCGCCCGGCGGGCCACGTCGGTACTGGTCGGCCGCGACACGGCGCTCATGCGGTCCTCCTACGGTCGTGCGGACGGCCGGGACCTGCCCTGCCCGGCGACACGGACTTCCCTCGGGCGGGTAACACGTGTCACTATAACTGGTGACACGTGTTACCGGCGAGCTTCGACCCCACTCACGCTTGTTCACGCACGAGGAGCGTATTCATGGTGGATACCCGTCCGAATTTTGTGATTTTCATCCCCGATCAGCTCCGCGCGGACGCGCTCGGCGCATTCGGTAACCGGCACGTCCGCACTCCGAACTTCGACGCGCTGGCGGCCCGGGGTACCCGGTTCACCAACGCCTACGTGCAGCATCCGGTGTGCGTTCCTAGCCGTGCCTCGTTCCTGACCGGCTGGTATCCACATACCTCGGGCCATCGCAGCCAGAACCACCTGCTGCGGGGGCACGAGCCGAACCTGCTGCGCATCCTGAAGGACGCCGGATATCACGTCACCTGGGCCGGTCGCCGCGGCGACACGTTCGCCCCGGGGGTGACCGAGACCAGCGTGCACGAGTACGGGTACACCGAACCGCCCCCTGTCAGCGCTTACCGGCCCGAGTTGGCGACCTGGCCCGGCGGGGATCTGTGGGCGCGCCTGTTCTACTTCGGCCGGACGGCGGGCAACCTCGACCAGGACGAAGCCTCGATCCGCACCGCCGAGCAGAGGCTGGCCGCGCCTCCGGACAAACCGTGGGTGCTGTTCGTGCCCGTCATCGCCCCGCACTGCCCCTTCCGCGCGCCCGAGCCGTGGTTCTCGATGTATGACCGCGACGCGATGCCCGACCCGATTCCGCCGGGCGACACCGAACCCCGGTACGTTCCGGCGCTCCGCGACCTGCACGGGCTGGAACGGGTGACATCGGAGATGTGGCGCGAGGTGATCGCCACCTACTACGCCATGGTCTCGCGTATGGACGACCATCTCGGGCGGGTCCTGTCCGCTGTCGAGCGGACCGGGCAGGCCGACAACACGGTCACGATGTTCTTCGCCGACCATGGCGAGTACCTCGGGGACTTCGGGCTGATCGAGAAATGGCCCTCGGCGATGCATCCCTGCATCACCCGCGATCCCCTCGTCATCGCCGGCGGCGGGCTGCCCGAGGGCCAGGTCCACGACGGCATGGTGGAACTCGTCGACGTCCTGCCCACCGTGCTCGACCTGGCCGGCATCCCCGCGCCGCACCGGCACTTCGGGCGCAGCCTGGTGCCCGTCCTGCACGACCCCGGCTCCGAACACCGCGAGTACGCGTTCACGGAGGGGGGCTTCACCATCGAGGAGGAATCCCAACTGGAGCACTCGGTCTTTCCTTACGACCTGAAGACGGCACTGCAACACCGCCAGCCCGACCTGGTCGGCAAGGCCACCGCGGTACGTGACCGGGAATGGACCTACGTATGGCGGCTGTACGAACCCCCGGAGCTCTACCACCGAGTCACCGACCCCGACGAGCGACACAACCTCGCCGGACGCCCAGAACACTCCGAGGTGGAACGCCGCCTGAGCCAGGCGCTGCTGCACTGGCTGATGACTACTGCCGATGTCATCCCCCCCGATTCTGACCCACGCATGCCCGACGTCGACCTACCCGCCCCACAACTCGTCCACTCCGAATAGACCTCCGAGGCTCCGCGTTGTCGCCGCGCCAGTGGGTGGGCGACCACCGTGGTCGCCGTCGCGTCGGGTCGGCGTCCAGCTAACGCTCTACTTACGCGGCTTCCCGATATGTTCCCGCTGGCCTCTGGACGAAGCCGCGACCGGGTCGGCGAGGAACCCATGACACAGTGCGGCGGGGGTCCCTTCTGTCCTGGGTGCCCGGGCGTAGACCGAGCGTCATTGCTGGGCGCCGGCCGATGGGAATGGATACAAGAATGCAGCATGACAATTCGCCAGCGTTGGCGGAGGAGCCGGATTCTCCGGCCGGCGGGGCGCCGAGGCGGTTCAGCCGGCGCGGCATGGTGGCTGGTGTCTCGCTGGGCGCGGCGGCAACCGCCGCCGGATTTCTGGTGCCACGCGGGTTCGACCAGTCGACGCCTGCGCGCGCGGTGGGGAACGACGCGGAGGACAGGGTGCCGGGCCTGCCCGCGTCGCTGACAAAAGTGGTGGACTCCTGGGCGAGGGAACCGTCATCGCATCCGCTCATCGGTGACTGGCGGCGGGTCGGCTACCGTCGCGGCGCGGCGGAGCCGCGGAGGCCTGATCACATCGTGGCGGCAAGTTCCGTCGGGATCAGGCCGGGCGGGTCGGAGGATGTGAGTGGGCGGCTCCAGAAGGCGCTGAGCGACCTTGGGGCCGCGGGCGGAGGCGTGTTGAGTCTCGACGCCGGCCGCTATGTCCTGGACAACCCGCTGTTCATGCACGACTCGAACGTCGTGCTCGCCGGAGCGGGCAAGAACCGCACCACGCTTTTCTTCAAGCGGCCTCTTCGGGACACCATCCGGGACACCACCGCCTGGTCCTGGACCGGCGGGCAGATCTTCTTCCTCGCCCGGGAGCGCCTCGCCGCGCTGCGGTCACCTGACCAAAGCCAGGGCCGTGGTGAGGGCTGGCTCTCCGGCCCACGGCTTGCCAACGTCGCGCCCGCCGTCCGCGGCACCCAGGTACTCCTCGTCGACGACACCAGCGCTGTCAAGCCGGGGCAGATGGTGGTACTTGAGGTCGACGATCCGGCCGACAACCAGCTACTCCGTGAGATCGCCGGAGACGTGCCCGGAGCGGCCAGCTATGACTGGGCGAAACGCGCTCCTGGGCTGAACAGAACGACCTGGACCTGGCCGGTCGTCGTGACGGACGTCCTCTCGTCACGGACGGTCCGGATCGAGCAGCCGCTACGGATCTCTATCCGCCAGTCAACCCCGGCGCGTCTGGTGACCCTCGGGCCGACCGTGCATGACAGCGGCGTCGAGGGCCTCACCATCGAGAACGCGCTGCTTACCCAGACCAAACACAACCAGAATCCGGGCTCCAACGGCGTGTGTTTCCAGGCCGTCTATGACTGCTGGGCCAAGGACATCCACGTGCTCAACGCCGACATGGCCTACGGGATGACCTCCGCGAAATCCTGCACCCTCACCGGGATCTCCGCGGGAGGTCGATCACTCCACCACTTCACCATCTCCCGTGTGGCGTCACACGACAACCTCATCCAGGACTTCGTCCTCGAGGACTTCACGATCCCCGCCGTCCCGGGCTCCTACCTGCACGGACTCAGCGTCGAGGCGCTCTCCAGCGGCAACGTCTGGCGACGCGGAACACTGCACACCGGCACCTTCGACTCACACCGGGCGATGTCCTTCGAGAACCTCCGGACCAACATCACGGTTACCAACAAGGACGCGGTTCCGGGTGGCGCGCTGAACGCCGGCCCCTATTTCGGCGCCCGTATGGTGCACTGGGGTGTCACCGTCACCAACAACGAGAACCTCTGCATGGACATCACCGACCAGGCGCCACGGGCGCTGACCGTCGGCATGGATGGACTGACAAAACCCGGTTCCCGTCTCAACGGTGCGGGGATTGATTTCGAAGGCGATCTTCAGTCCGAACGTCTTGAGTTCGGCACCAGACTCCAACGACAAGCACGAGACCTCCTCGACGTCCAACGAGCCGTCCGCCCCACCGCCACCTTCTAGAGGGCCAAAGGGCGTGCGAAAATGATCTTCCTTCGCACGCCCGGCGGCCGTTGTCCCCAGGATCACTGAGGGGAATCCGGCGAGAAGCCACCGAGCGTGGCGTCAGCTCACAGCGAGGGGCAGCTCGACGCGGGCGGTCACCTCGCCGGGCCGACGGCTCCACCTGATCGTGCCGCCGTGAGCCTGGAGGACCGCCTGCACGATGGACAGCCCCACTCCCGGCCTACCCGGGACGGACTCCGTGTCGTCGGTCAGGTCAGGAACCGAGTTTGCGACGCACAGTGACGCCGTGCGGCCGTCGTCGCCCGGGGCGACGGTCACGGTGACCCAGCCGTCCGGTCGGTTGTGCCGCGCGCTGTTGTCCAGCAGATTGCGCGCGAGGCTCTCCAGTAGCGCCCGGTCACAGGCGACCTCGGCGGTCCGCAGGTCGACGTCGAGTCGGATCCGGGTGAACGACGGCGTCTCGACGACCCGGCCCAGCACGTTCCCGACGAGCTCGTCCAGCGGGAACGTCGTCTTCTCCAGGTCGTTCAGGTCGGTCCGGGACAGCACGAGCAGCTGCGACACCAGCCGCTGGCTGCGGTCCACGGCCTCCGAGACGGTCCGCAGCCGCCGCTGGACGTCGGCGTCGGCCGTGTCGTCGAGCAGCATCGCGAGTTCGGCCCGCGACGTGGCCAGCGGGGTGCGCAGCTCGTGAGCGACCTGTCCGGCGAAGCGGCGCTGGGCGACGAACGCCACGGACAGCCGGTCGAGCATCGCGTCGAACGTGTCGGCGAGCTCTTTCACCTCGTCGTCCGGGCCATCGATGGATACCCGGTCACCGAGGTCGGACGCGGATGCCGAGCGGGCCCGGTCGGTCATCTTCCGGATAGGTCGCAGAATGCTCCCCGACAGCATCCAGGCGGTGGCCACCGCGCCGACAAGCACCACCAGCAACCCGACGAACGACCAGCGGCGCGCGTTGCCGAGAGCCTGGTCGAGACGACGTTGTTGCACCTCCCGGGCGACCTCGTCCACGGTCTTGCCGTTCCGCAGCCGCGTATCGTCGAACTTCGTCGAGAACAGCTGTTCGGGATGAGCCTCGATGTAGCTGAGGCCTGTCTCCTGACGGACTCCCATCTCGGCCATCAGCGCGCTGTGGAACGAGTACACCGACGGATACGGTACGTTCCGGAACGCAAAGGTGTTGACCACCAGCGTGAACGACCCGGCAACAACCAGGCTCAAGGCAATCATCAGGGCGATACGAGTGCGGATCTTCATGCCAGGCGGTACCCCACCGCCGGCGTGGTCACGATCATTGGCGGGTCCCCGAGCTTGCGGCGAAGGGTCAGGATCGTGACCCGCACCGCGTTGCTGAACGGGTCCAGCCGTTCGTCCCACACCCGCTCCATCAGCTGCTCCGCACTGAGGCACGCCCCGTCCGCGAGCATCAACGTCTCCAGTACCGCGAACTCGCGGTTCGTCAGCCGCAGGTCGCGACCGCCGCGCTGGGCCGTCCGTCGGGCGGCGTCGAGGGAGATGTCCCGCCACTCCAATACGGGTCCGGCGGCGTGTGGGCTACGTCGGCCGAGCGCCCGGAGCCGGGCGACCAGCTCGCGCATGTCGAACGGCTTCGGAAGATAGTCATCGGCGCCCAGCATCAGCCCTTCGACGCGTTCGGAGACGTCGTCCGAGGCCGTCAGCATCAGGATGCGCGTGGCTGCTCTCTCGCCCACAATCTTTTCACACACGGTGTCACCATGCACACCGGGAAGATGGCGGTCGAGTACGACGATCTCGTACTCGACGACACCAATCTTGTCGAGCGCCTCCTCGCCGTTGTACGCCACGTCCACGGCAAATCTCTCCCGCCGCAGGCCACGGGCGACCGCGTCGGCGAGCGGCGCGTCGTCCTCGACGACCAGCACGCGCATCAGGTAGCCGGGCGCCAGCGGCGGCGGAGGGCGAAGGCGGCGGACTTGGGCCGGCGGTCGCGGGTGAAGACGCCCTTCTTGTTGCCGTCGACCCGCATGATGCCGGGCTTGGTGGCGAAGTCGGCGAAGTTCCACACGTGTTCGCCGACGACGGCGTCGATCCGGTCGAAGACGCGGTGGTTCATCTCCAGGTACTCGACCTGGTATTCCTCGCTCCACGGTGTCGCTGGCATGGTGTGCAGCCCGGAGACGGTGTCGGCGCCGTACTCGGTGACGATGATGGGCTTGCCATGGGCGGCCCAGGCCTCGAGTTCCGCCTGCCAGTTGGTCTCGGCCCCGGCCAGGTCGCCGGTGTTGAGGTACCAGCCCCAGTAGCGGTTGAGCATGATGACGTCGGTCAGGGGCCTGAGCAGGTCCTTGTCCGGTGTGGCGAGCAGCATGTTCACGTAGCCGACCGGCCGGGTGGGGTCGAGCTTGCGGGTCAGGGCGAACAACGGCTCGAAGTACTCCACCGAGGCTGGTGTGGTCGACTCCGGCTCGTTCGCGACGCACCACAGCACGACGCTGGGATGGTTCTTGTCCCGGGCCACGAGTTCGCGGATTGCCTGGGCGTGGACCTCACGGCTGGCGTCGTTGATGGTCTCGGGTGAGAAGGTCGAGAACGAGCGGCCGCCACCGACGATGCCGCTGGCGATGGCGGTGTTCTGGCCGACCGCGGCGGTCTCGTCGATGACGACGAAGCCGTGCCGGTCGGCGTAGTCCAGAACCTCCTCGGCATAGGGGTAGTGCGAGGTGCGGAAGGAGTTCGCGCCGGTCCATTCCATCAGTGCGAAGTCGTGGACCATGAAGACGTCGTCGTGGCCCTTGCCGCGGACGGGCAGGTCCTCGTGCCGGCCGAACCCGGTGAAGTAGAACGGTTCGCCGTTGATCAAAAACTTCGTTTCCCGCACCTCCACGGTGCGTATGCCGACGGGGAGCGCGTAGGCGTCGACCACCTCGGCGCCGTCGATGACCTCCACGAGCAGGTCGTACAGGTAGCCCTCACCGGGTCGCCATGGGTGTACGTCGGCCACGGTGAGGACGCCGGCTGTCCCAGCGGCCCTGGCCACCTCGGTTCCTTCGGCATCCGTCAGGACGGCGCGGACGGCCAGGGCGTCGCCGTCCGTCACGTCGACCCGGTAGTCGACGGTGCCGCCGGCGCCCGCGAGGCCCGTCACGACGGTGACGTCGCTGATGTGGGCCGGTGGGGTGCTGTACAGCCAGACCGGCCGGTGCAGGCCGGCGTAGTTGAAGAAGTCGTGGAAGTAGACCTGTTGCCTGCCGGTGGGGGTGTCCTGGACGACGCCCGGTGGAACCGACTGCCAGGTCAGCTCGTTGCTGACCACCGCCGTCACCCGGATCTCGTGGCCTGGCCGTGCCAGTTCGGTGATGTCGGCCTCGAACGGGGTGTAGCCGCCCTCGTGCCGGGCGACCTCGACGTCGTCGACCCAGACGACGGCGCGATGGGTGGCCGCGTCGAACCGCAGCGCCACGCGTTGCCCCGCCCAGCCGCGGGGCACCCGCACCGTCGTCTGATACCAGGCGTCACCGACATGGTCGTGCGTTGCGGCGTCGGCGAACACATCGTTGTAGCTGGCAGGTACCGGAACCTCCCACGCCTCGGCCAGCCGGCCGCGCCACCAGCCGTCCTCGTGGCCGCGGGTCTCGGGGTCGAGGCGGAACAGCCAGAGTCCCTCGATGCGTCGGCGTTCGCGGGTGGCACTGTCCTGGGGGCGCAGCATCGGTGTCCTTCCGGGATGGAGACTCGGGACCGCTGCGGGTGCCCGGTCCGCGTCGAGGTCGGCACGGCCAGTCCCGGCCCGTCCGGCCACGGCATCTGCGCAGTAGGTCACACGTCTGTATGCCAGGGCAATCGGTTGCCATCAGTTGCCTGGGAGGCGCTCCGTCTCGGGGTGGCGCTGGGAACCGGTTGCCACAAGCGGTGGCGGGCGCCTACTGTTGCCGCCCCTGAGCCCGGCTCGGGGCACGACGGCTGTCCAGGTGATCCGCCGGGCTGACGCGACGGGGTTCTTGCGTGGCCGGCCATACCGACCGCCGCATGACCAACCGGCCTGGCTCACTTTCAGCGACCGCGCACACTATCGAAGCCGGAAGAGGATCTCGCCTGCGTCGGGGACGACGAACGTTTCGGGGTCCGCCTGGCAGGCGGCGACGTCCACTTGGGCCGGGTCCAGGTAGTCGAGGTTCACCGCGCGGACGATGTCCTCGGGAATGCCGGTGGCCAGGGTCACCCGTACTCGGCATCGTTCTCCGGCGCGCTCGTCGTAGGTGCCGGCACCCCGCAGATGGGTGGAGTGAGCGAGCACGCTGCGGTGTACATGCCGATAGCGGTCCCATTGCTTCATGAAGTAGTCGCGGCAGTGGTAGCCGATATCCAGGATCTCGGGATGCGTGCCGGCGACCTGCGTGATGTGCGGGGCGTAGAGGATGACCTCGCCGCCGTCGGCGACGACGGGCTCGAGTTTGTAGAAGCCCTTGGCGGCGGTCCAGATGTCGTCATACTTCTCGGGCATGACGGACAGCACCCGCCGGACCGGCGCGTCCAGGTAGCTCACGTGGGTCGCGGCGGAGACCTTCGCGGCCGCCGCCCAGGCCGCCCTGGGCTCGCCGAACGCCGCCGCGTGCAGCGCCCCGCTGCCGGACCGCGCCACGACGCACAGCGCCAGGGTCTCGGCCGGGATCAGTGCCGCGGCCTCGTCGATGAGCGCGCGGACTGGTGTCGTGCCCGGCCTGCCGATGATGCCGGCGCTGGTGATCAGGGCGCCCAGCCAGTGTGAGAGGTCAATGACCTCCGGGCCGGCGACTCCCGGGAAGAAGTACTTGTTGCCGCCGGAGAAGCCCACGACCTCGTGTGGGAAGACCGGGCCGACCACGAGGGCGACGTCGTGCTCGACGACGGCGCGGTTGAGCCGGACCGCTACGTTCTCGCGTAGCCGACCCTCGGAGATCTCCGCCACCCGCTCCGCGGGGATCGTTCCGAGCGAGACGAACGTCCGGGGATCCCGCCACTCGTGGTTGCGGATTTCCATGCCCGGGTAGCGGGCACCAGGGTTCCCTGCCGGGTGGCCGAGGTGCCTGGCGAGCTGGGTCTGGGTCATCGCGGCGTGGGTGCCGAGCGCGACGAGCGTGGTGAGCCGGCTCGCCCGGCCGGTCAGTGCTCCGTGCACGGCCGAGAGCAGCAGCGGCAGCGGGCAGCTGCGGGTCCCGTCCGGGACGATGACGCAGACACTTCGGCCGTCGACGTTGTGCGCGGCAAGCTGCTCATGGATGAATGCGGCGACGTGGTCGTCGGCGAGCAGATCGGTTGGGCCACCGATGATCGTCGCCTGGTCCGCCGTGTCGGCGAACGGACCGGCGACGTGGCCGGCCTCGGCATCCGCGATGGGGATATTGGTCCAGGCCATGCCTTGTACCGTGCGCCCGACCCCGGCCCTGGACAAGGACGTGGTGGCAAGAGATGGCAACACCGGACCGTCACGGTAGAGGCAACAGGTGGCAATCGATTGCCACCTACGTCGGCGCGCACCAACGATGACCGCTATGTCCGCCTCCGTAGTCCTCGCTCGGCACCCCGACCGACTGTTGCCGGCAGAACCGGGTGTCCGCGCTATAGCCCGGCGGCTGTATGACTCCGTGCGCGACCTGCCGATCCTCTCGCCGCACGGCCACGTTGACGCCAGCCTGCTCGCCGACGATTCGCCGTTCCCGGACCCGGCGGCCCTGCTCGTCACGCCGGACCACTACGTGACGCGTCTGCTGCACGCCAGCGGCGTGCCGCTGCACGATCTCGGCGTCGGGCGTGGCCGACTGCCGGACGAGGAGTCCCGGACGGTCTGGCGCCGGGTCTGCGCGCACTGGCAGGTCTTTCGCGGCACGCCGGTGCGGTACTGGCTCGAGGCGGAACTCGCCGAGGTCTTCGGCGTGGAGGAACGGCCGTCCGCCAAGAATGCGGATGCGATCTACGACCAGATAGCCGCGTGCCTGACCAGGGATACGCACCGCCCGCGCGCGCTGTTCGACCGGTTCGGCATAGAGGTGCTCGCCACGACCGACGACCCGTGCGACGACCTGGCGGCCCACGCGCGGCTCGCCGCCGACCCGACGTTCGCGGGCCGGGTCCTGCCCGCGTTCCGCCCGGACCGTTACCTGGAGGCGGCCCGGTGCGGGTGGGCGGCGGCCGTGGCCCGCCTTGGCGAGGTTGCCGGCGTGGACACCGGCAGCTATGGCGGCTGGGTACGGGCCATGGAACGGCGACGGGCCTACTTCATCGAGCACGGGGCGACGTCGACCGACCACAGCCACGACGACGTCGGCACCGAGCCGCTGGCGGCGGCCGAGGCCGAACGCCTCTACCGGGCGGCGCTGACCGGGGACGTCACGCAGGCGGAGGGCGTGGCCCTGCGCCGGCACATGCTTTTGGAGATGGGGCGGATGTCATGCGACGACGGGCTGGTGATGATGCTGCACCCGGCGGTGCGCCGCGGCCACCACGGGCCGACCCTCGCCGTCCACGGCCCGGACACCGGACACGACATCCCGGTCCGCGTCGAGTTCACTGACGCGCTGCGGCCACTGCTGGAACGATTCGGTACCCACACGAACCTGCGCCTGGTGCTGTTCACCCTCGACGAGACGACGTACTCGCGGGAGCTCGCCCCGCTGGCCGGCTTCTACCCGTCGGTCTACCTCGGCGCCCCGTGGTGGTTTTTGGACGCGCCCGACGCGGTCCTGCGTTTCCGCGCCGCCGTCACCGAGACCGCCGGGTTCACGCGCACCGCGGGCTTCGTCGACGACGCCCGCGGCTTCTGCTCGATCCCCGTCCGCCACGACATGTCCCGCCGCCTCGACAGCGGCTTTTTGGCGCGGCTGGTGGCCGAGCACCGGCTCGACGAGGACGAGGCGTTCGAAATCGTGGCCGACCTGGTGGCGAGCCGGCCGCGGGAGGTGTTCCGGCTGTGAGCCCGGCTGGACGGCTGCGCAGGCGGGACCCGGCGGCGCCTGTCCGGCTCGTGCACCTGGGGCTCGGCGGCTTCTTCCGCGCCCACCAGGCCTGGTACACCGACCAGGCGAGCGACGCGGACGACTGGGGCATCGCCGCGTTCACCGGTCGGCGCCCGGACCTCGCCGAGGCGCTCGCCGCCCAGGACGGCCTCTACACCGTGGTCACCCGCGGTGTCGGCAGCGACGATTTCGCGGTCGTCCGTTCGGTCTCGAGGGCCCACGCCGGCTCCGACCACGAGGCGTGGCTCGGCCACCTCGGCTGTCCGGACGTGCGGGTCGTCACCCTGACCATCACCGAGGCCGGCTACCTGCGCGGCGCGGGCGGCGGGCTCGACACGGCCGACCCACGTGTCGCCGCCGACATCGCGGCGCTGCGCGCCGACCCCCGCGCCCTGGTCGTCACGGCGCCCGCCCGACTCGTGGCCGGCCTGCTGGCGCGACGATCCCGGGACGCCGGGCCGCTGACCCTCGTGCCCTGTGACAATCTGCCACGTGCCGGATCCGTGCTGGCCGCGGTGCTGCGGGAGCTGGCCGCCGCCGTCGACATGGACCTGCCCGGGTGGATGGACGGGCAGGTCCACGTGGCGTCGACGGTGGTCGACCGGATCACTCCCCGGCCGACCGACGCCGACCGGCGGGCTGTGCTCGCCGCCACCGGGGTCGACGACCACGCGCCGGTGGTGACGGAGCCGTTCACGGAGTGGGTGCTGGCCGGGGAGTTCCCCGGCGGGCGGCCTGCCTGGGAGAGCGCCGGAGCGGTGTTCACCGACGACGTCGCCCCGTTCGAGGACCGCAAGCTCTGGCTGCTCAACGGAGCCCACTCGCTGCTCGCCTACGCGGCCCCGGCCCGGGGGCACACCACTGTCGCCGAGGCCGTGGCCGACCCGGTCTGCCGTGGGTGGCTGGGGGAGTGGTGGGACACCTGCGTTCCCCACCTGGCGCTGCCGGCGGCGGCCGTGGCGGCATACCGGGAGGCGCTGCTACAACGGTTCGCCAACCCGCGGATCCGCCACGAGCTGGCGCAGATCGCCGCCGACGGCTCGCAGAAGCTGCCCGCCCGCCTGCTACCCGTGCTACGCCGCGAGCGCGAGCGCGGCCGGCTGCCCGCCCCCGCCGTCACCGCGCTCGCCGCCTGGGTGACGCACCTGCGCGGATCGAGCCCCCCAGTGACGGACGTTCGCGCCGCCCAGCTCCTGCCCTTGGCCGCCGCCGGCGGCCTCGCCGACGCGGTGCCGAGGGTGCTCGCGGCCCTCGACCCGGCCCTGTCAGACGATGCCGATCTGGTCGGCGCTGTCCGCGCCCAGACCCGCTCGATGCTCGCTGGCGGCGTGTCACCGGCTTCGTGAACGGGCCAGGTTCACGACGCCGGCCACGTGCCCGGCGGCCTCCTGTCCTTGACGGCTGACCGGGGATCTCGGGTGCCTGCGGCTCGAGCCGGCATCGGTGCCCGCGCTCTGAGGCCCGGCAGCGCTAGGCGACATGTTCGGCGAAGCGCCGGGCGACCAGGCTCACTGTCTCGCGGATCGCCAGGACCGACCGCAGCAGGTGCTGCCGATACCCCATTCTGCCGGTCACGCCGTTCATCACGACACCAATACGCTGCGTGGCCATTCACCCCCAAGGGAAAGCGCTTTCCAAGAAATAGACGCCCGGGGGGCGCATGGCAACGTGTTCTGGGCCGCCTCCAATCGACCGAGTCGTCCGATCTTGCTGCTGTGACTATGCTTTGGGAAGCGCTTGCCAAGTGAGGTGCCCTGTGACGTCGTCCGCGGCCGGAGTGGGCCCGTGCTCCGTGACGTACCGTGCCCTGCCGGTGGGCCAGGTCGTGGAGCTCGCCGCCCAGGCGGGTCTTGGCGTCGTGGAGTGGGGAGCCGACAGGCACGCCCCGCCCGGCGACCTGCCCGCGCTGCGTGCGGTGCGAGCGACGACCGAGGCCGGCGGACTGACCGCCCGCACGCTGCGCTCCTGGCTGTGCTGACCGCTCCCGCCGGCGTCCTATCCTGCCGGCCCCTCGCTGTCCTGGCCGTCCTCGTCGTCGGACGAGGGCCCTCAGCGCCCGGGAGTGCTGGCGCGCACCACGACCTCACCACGGACCCGCCGGATACGCGGGGACCCACCGGGCTCGGCGGTGACCACCAGGTCCATCGCGAGCGCGCCCATCCGCTCCAGCGGCAGGCGGACGGTGGTGAGACCCGGCGTGATGTCGCGCAGGGTGCTGATGTCGTCGAACCCGGCGACCGCCAGGTCGCCCGGGAGCTCGATGCCATGGTCCCGGCAGGCCGCCATCGCGCCCACCGCCATCACGTCGTTGACCGCGAACACGCACTGCGGCCGCAGGTCCCGGGCGATCAGCTCGGTCATCGCCGCGTACCCGCCGTCGCGGGTGAACGGCCCGGTCACCACCGCGGCCGGAGAAAGGTCGCCCCCGGCGCGGGCGATGCCGTCTTTGAAGCCCTGCAGCCGGTCGCGGGCGGTGAGCAGGTCCGGGGGGCCGGCCAGCGCCGCGAACCGGCGATACCCCAACGCGGTGAGCTCCTGGCCGAGCTGCCGGGCGCCGGCGCGGTTCTCCACGACCACGGT
This sequence comes from Pseudofrankia coriaricola, assembly GCF_032027725.1. Classification (NCBI taxonomy): domain Bacteria; kingdom Bacillati; phylum Actinomycetota; class Actinomycetes; order Frankiales; family Frankiaceae; genus Pseudofrankia; species Pseudofrankia coriaricola. Next base: position 40,125 of record NZ_JASNFO010000006.1, read on the forward strand.
GTCGATCGGCAACGCCCGCTGGCTCACCGCGACGACGTGCCCGCCGGTCTCGGTGAACGTCTCGACCTCGCGCCGCAGCGCCTCCGTGACGTCCCGGTCGCGGGTCCGGCTGCCGACGAGGATCATCGCCCGGCCGCGCTGCCCGCGCAGCAGGGTGAGGTGCTCGGCCTCGGTGCCGTAGCGGCGTTGCGTGCTCACCAGGGTGACGAGCAGGCGGTGCTCCTCGGCCGCCTGCATCACCCCGGCGGCGATCGACGAGAAGTACGGGTCGGCTATGTCGTGTACCAGCAGGCCGACCACTTCGCTGCGCCCGCGCGCCATCGCCTGTGCCTGGGCGTTGGCCGCGTAGTTCAGCTTCCGCGCCGCCTCGGCGACCCGCAGCCGCAGATCCTCGCGCACCCGCCGGCTGCTGCCGTTCAGCGCGCGCGACGCGGTGGCCAGCGACACGCCCGCCTCGGCGGCGACATCGGCCAGTGTGACCACGCCAGCACGCTCTCCGTTCGGCGGCCTCATGTCGGGTGGGTGCCCGTCACCGGGTGCTCGCGTCGGAATGTACGTCAGGCTATCCGCGCGAGGTCGTCGCGCCGCACCGGATGCGCGAGCGGGAGGCCCGCGGCCAACCGCGCGGCCTCCCGCGCGACGGTCTGGCCGAGCCGGGCGAGCTCGTTGCCGGCCGAGCCCAAGATGTGTGGGGTGCGGAGCTGCCCTCGCGGTAGCTGTCGCGCAGCCCGAACGCGTTCTTGCCGGTGAGCAGGATCGCCGCCACGGTGTACTCCGCGACCGGCAGCGCGTTGGCCGCCACCGCGCTCGACACTTCCACGCCGCGTTCCCAGCAGGCGTCGCTCACCAGGCTGCGCACGCTCCCGGCGGCGTGCAGCACCGCGCGCAGCCGCGGGGCTCTCGCGAGCACCGTCTCGTCGAGCCTTGGGCAGCCCCAGCCGGTGACCAGGACCTCCGCCTCCGCCAGGAGGGGTGCCACCGCTGGGTCGGCGAGGTTCATCGTCGCCAGCGCCGGGTCGATGCGCACGGCCTCCCGCAGCTGACGCAGGACCGGCGGCGGGAACAGGCCTGGCAGGAATGAAGGTGCGAGCGCGAACAGCGCGTCGGGCATGGTGCTCCCTTGGCTCCGGCGGCGAGGGTGGGCGTCACGCTAACCAGAGCTCTTCCCTTGGTCAACCCTTTCGGGAAAGCGCTTACCGGTCTACAGTTGACCCGCGCCGACGAGCATCAGGGTTCCGCCTGCCCATGCGAGGCGGCCGAGGCGCCGTCGTGATCGTCTCTCCGGAGCAGGTCCGCCACGGCATCCAGCGCGTCCTTGACGCGCTGGACCTCGGACGGGTCGCTGGTGCCGATCGCCGTGATGATGGCCTGGTCGATCTTTGCGACGGGACGATGCCGCGCTCGGTCCCTCGCGTCGGCCGTGGGCTGGACCAGGGTCCTGCGCCGGTCCTCGGGGTCGCTGATCGTCTCGACGACACCGGCCTCGCGTAGCCGCGCCACGCACGCCGAGATCTGGCTCTGAGGGAACTGGACGCGGGCGGTGATCTCCGAGATGGAGCTGCCAGGGTTCTCGAAGACGTCGAACACGACTGCCCGGGTGGGGCCGGACAGGCGCAGGATGCCGACCTCCGGGATCGACTGCTCGCCGAGCTTCATCAGCCTGCGACCCAACTGAAACAGCTCGAATCCATCCATGGCATCCTTACATCAGGGATGATACATCTATGTTGATGGAACTCCGGTCCTGGCTCAGTGTGCCAGGCGCGCAGGCCGGGCCCCGCCTGTCAGCCGGACCCGAACGCCGAGGGGAGACCGCGTGCTGATCCGTTTGCCTGGGCCGTATGCGCGCCGGCGCGGACGCGATGTTGACCTCGTGGCCGCCTCCGGATCGTCCCGTGCTCTGGTGCGCTCCATCTTCCCGACCTGAGCGCGGACGTGATCGACAGGGGCGTCCTGACGGGCGACACCGGCCACGCCTGGCGGGGGACGCCTCGGATGGTGACGATTCGGTAATTCTTGATCCCCGAGAACAGTGGGAGTGGGAGACGTATGCCAATAGCTCTGGATCGCCGTACCCGGTTCGACGCCGACGTGCGCAAGATGGGGATGGAGGACTTTCTCGCGAGCGAGTTCCCCGACCTCGCCGCGCGTAACGGTGCTCTTGTGGTGCAAGGGATCGAGGCGTTCGACGCGCCGCCGCTCGCTGTCGAGGTCGGCGACCGGTCCTGGTCGTTTTCGGGCACCGGCGGCGGCCTGGCCGTGTCGCCGGGTATCGCCGACGGCGCGCTCGTCGTGTCGTTCGACGAGGACGCGTTCTCCGACTGGGTGCAGAACCAGCGTTCGTTCAATGCCATGATCGTCGCGCGTGAGCTGCGTTATCGTGGCGGCAGCGAGCGGGACGTGTCGGTCTGGGACTCGCTGTGGCTGGCATTGCTCGAGGGCTGGCCGCTCGTCGACGACGGGATCGAGTTCCTTGACCGTCATGGCGCGTCCCTGGACCTCGGCCGTGTCTTCACCCCGGATGACGACCCGGCGGACGTCGCGCACTTCCTGCGCGAGGCCGGTTTTCTCCATCTGCGAGGCTGGGTGGACCCGACTGACATGCGGGCGGTCTCGGACGACATGGACCGGGCACTCCCCGACTACCACGAGGATGACGGCCGGTCCTGGTGGGCGACCGTGGCCGACGGAACCCGACTGTGCGTCCGGCTCCAGGAGTTCGTCGGCCGGTCCCCGACGACCGCGTCGATTCTGCGCGGCGACCGCTGGGACCAGCTGCGTCGCACCCTGGCCGGGAGCGACGATCTCGTCCAGAAGCAGGACGACAGCCGTGCACTGGAAGCGCTCATCAAGCCCCGACATGTCGTGGCCGGCGCGTCGGACGTGAGCTTCCACCGCGACTGCCACTTCGGCCGGCACGCCTACCAGTGCTCCAGCACGGTCGTGGGCATCGCCGTCACCGCCAGCAGCGAGGCGAACGGGCAGCTACGCGTCATCGCCGGTTCGCACCGGGTGCTGATGCCGGTGGAGATCGCCAAAACCCGGCCCTACCTGCCCGTCGTCGCCATCCCGACCGATCCTGGCGATGTCACGGTGCACCTGAGCTGCACGTTGCACGAGTCGACGCCGCCGCTCGTCCAGGAACGCCGGGTCATGTACACGGGGTTCTCGCTCGCTCGGCGCGAGACGGACGCCGAGGGCGCCCGGGCCCTCTCCGAGCTGCGTGAACGGGTATCCCGGATTCTTCTCGAACAAGGTGGCCGGCCGTGACAGGGCACCGCGAACACCTCAATGGAACCTGACCGCCGCGCGCGGGAACCGCACGCGCTGCGCACATTGTTCGCGCACGCCGGTGACGGCGGGCGGCTCCTCGTCGGCGGCTACCTGCTCATTCTCGTCGACGCCGTCGCGCAGAGTCTCACCCCTGCCGTGTTCCGGGTCGTGCTCAACCGCATCCAACGTGATCCGCACCAGTTCGTCCGCGCGGGTTGGCAGGGACCCGTGTTGGGCGCGATCGCCATAGCCACGACTTTCCTCGTCGCGGCCTACCTCGCGCATACCTGGACCCGCCGCGGAGCCGCGCGGTGGGCCAACAACCTGCGGCGCGCCCTGTACGAGCATGTGCAGCGACTGTCGATGGACTTCTTCCACCGCTCGCGCGTCGGCGACGTCGCCGCCCTGATCAACCAGGACACCGAGCGCCTGGAGCTGGCGGTCTGGCAGGGCCTGGTGTTGTGGTGGGCGGCGGCGCTGCTGGTCATCTCGGTGGGGCTCATCGCGTGGGTCGACCTGTGGATGGCGCTGCTCGCGCTCGGGTTGCTCGCTGTGGCCGTCGTGTGGACGCTGCTGGTCCTTCCGCGGCTTCGCCGCCACAGCCGCGACATCAGAGACGAGCTGGGCAGGACGTCCGGGACACTCGCCGAAATGCTCGGCGTGAACGCGCTTCTCAAGGCGTTCAACGCCGAGGACGACGCCCTGGACCAGGTCCGCGGCGGAACCGAACGAATTCGTATCGGCTCGGAGATCTTCGCACGGCTCCAGCACCGTTACGCCGACCCCCTCGGCTTCCACCTCTCGTTCGTCGCGCCCTTCCTGCTCCTGTTCATCGGTGCCTGGCGCACGGCGACAGGCACGCTCGAGATCGGTGACGTGGTCGCCATCTGGGGCTTCTGGCTGCGCGGGTCGAACGCGCTCACGCAGGTCATGACCACCCTGCCGGAGGTCATCGCCGGCCTGACCGCGAGCGAACGCACAGCAGAGCTGCTTCACGAACGGCCCGCGGTGGCTGACCGCCCCCACGCACCTGCCCTGGCCATCACCCGCGGCGGCGTCGCCTTCGAACAGGTCTCGTTCGCTTACCCGGGAAGGGAGTCACGCCTGGTCCTCGACCAGTTCGACCTGACCATCGAACCCGGTCAGGCAACAGCGCTCGTCGGCCCGTCCGGCGCGGGGAAGTCCACCGTCGCCCAGCTGCTGCTTAGGTTCTTCGACCCGACCGGCGGCCGCGTGACGATCGACGGTCATGATCTCCGCGAGGTCACCCAGGCCTCGGTGCGCGCCGCCGTGGGTGTCGTCTTCCAGGACTCCGTCCTGCTCAGCGGCTCGCTGGCACGCAACCTTCGAATGGCCAAGCCGACGGCCACCGACGAGGAGATCATTTCGGCGCTGGAGGCGGCGAACGCCTGGGAGTTCGTAAGAATGTGGGACAGCGGAATCCATGCCGAGCTCGGCGAACGCGGCGTCACGCTCTCCGGCGGCCAGCGACAACGCCTCGCCATCGCGAGGGTGATGCTGAAGGACCCGGCGATCGTCGTCCTGGACGAGGCGACGAGCGCACTCGACGCCACCAGTGAGCGTCTCGTGCTCGGCGCCCTCGACCGGCTCCTCGCCAACCGGACGTCACTCGTCATCGCCCATCGCATCGCCACCATCCGCAAGGCCGACCAGATCGTGGTTGTCGAACGGGGACGAGTCGGCGACATCGGCACCCATACTTCGCTGCTTCGTTCGTCGTCGACGTACCGCTCCTACTGCCGCGAGCAGGCAGTCGCGTGACATAGAGCAGGAGATGAGGTCCTGCGGGGCGGCCGGCGGCGATGAGGGCGAGGCCCCCACCTGGCCGCCTCCGCTCCGCGGCCCGCCTCCGACGGTTCCAGCCGCGGTTGACCGGCTCAGGGCGTGCCCGGTTCCAGGGTGAGGTATTCGAATCGCGCCAGTACGGCGTCGGTGCCGATCGCTTCGACCCCGATGACGCGTCCGGTGAAACCGCCGGCGACCTCTGTCGAGAGGTAGCGTCCGTCGACCCTGGCGAGTGGTCGGAATTCGCCGCCGGTGATGTGGCCGAGCTCGAGCTGGTCGGGGCCGGCGCGGAAGGTGGCGGCGTCGGCGTGCGCTACGGCGCGAACGGCCAGTGCGTCGTCCGCGCTGATCCCGGCGGTGGTGGCGAGGGTCTGGTCGAGCGGGCCGAGCACCATTCTGGCGGTGAGTACGTCCCCGCGCCGTTCGACGGCGGCCCAGTGCGCGTCGTCGATCCGGACGGTCAGGCAGACGTCACCCTCGGGGAGAGTCGCGGTGGCCTGCCAGTGCGGGTCCTGGGCGCGCACGGCCAGCAGATGCTTCGCTTCGCCCACGTCGGGTGCCCGGCCCGCGGCGAGGGTGATGCCGCCGCCGGGTCGGTGGCGGGTGAAGGTCTGAGGGTCGGTCCCGGGGGAGATCCAGCGGGGGTGCAGCGTCGGCGTGAGGAACTCGTCGGCGAAGGAGTTGGCCCGGACCGGCACCGTGAACCGGTCCTCCGCCACCACTGGCCAGCCGTCGGCCCAGGTGATGCCGGTCAGGAACGATTCACGACCGTTGACGTGGAACTTGGGGAACGTGCCGCGTGGGCGTACCCCGAGGTGCACCATCGCCCATTCGCCGTCGGGAAGCTCGACGAGGTCCGCGTGGCCGGTGCTCTGGACCGGGTGCTCGGTGCCGCTGTGGGTGAGGATCGGGTTGGCGGGGTTGCCGGTGAAGGGGCCGGTGATCGAGCGCGAGCGCGCGATCGACACGGCGTGGCCGCGGTCGGTGCCGCCTTCGGCGATGACGAGGTACCACCAGCCGTCCCGGCGGAACAGGTGCGGGCCTTCGGGGTGCGCGAGCCCAGTCCCGCTCCATAGGCCGTGGGGCTCGGAGAGCAGCTTCCCGCTCTCGGGGTCGACGGCGGCCTGCATGATCTTGCCGGGGAAGCACCACGTCAGGTAGCAGGTGCCGTCCTCGTCCCAGGCCAGGTCGGGGTCGATCCCGACCGTCGCGCCGCCGGTGTGGACCGGGTCGGTCCAGGCGCCGGCCGGGTCGGTTGTCTGGACGATGAGGTGGCCCCTGCGGACGTCGGTGAAGTTCGTCGTGACGAGCCAGAATCTGCCGTCGTGGTGGCGCAGGGTCGGCGCGAAGATCCCGGTGCTGGCGGAGGCGAGCCCCGGGGCCACGTTCAGCTGGGCGGGGCGGTCGAGCACGTTGCCGAGCTGTTCCCAGCCGATGAGGTCCGTGCTGTGGAAGATCGGTACCCCGGGGAAGTACTCGAAGCTCGAGGTCACGAGGTAGTAATCCGCGCCGACCCGGCAGATCGACGGGTCCGGGTGGAAGCCGGGCAGGATCGGATTGACGTTCATGGCGCCTCAGGCTAGCACGCGCTAGTTCCTCGATGGTCGGTCGACCGGGGACGACTGCCACGGCTGTCGGCTCGCGCTCCGGCCGTGCCGTCGTAGGTCGTGACCGGATTGGCGGAGACCTTGCGACTACCCGAGGCCGCGCGGATGGCGAGACTCGGTCGTGTCGCGCAGCTTGGCGGCAAGCGTGGTGCGGATCCGCGTGCTGTCAGGATGCCCGACTTCGCCCGTCGGCGGTTTAGGTGGTCTCACGTCGCACGACGGTGAGATTCGGCAAGGTAAGCGAGGCGGGCAGTGGGCGACGGTCGACCCGGTGCAGCACGAAGTCGGCGAAGCCGCGTCCCAGGGCGGCGGTGTCGATCCGGATGGTGGACAGCGCGGGTACGAACATCGTCGCGATCGGGGAGTCGTCGTGGCCGATGACCGCGATGTCCGCGGGCATTCGCAGGCCGGCGCGGACCGCCGCGCTGGCTATCGCGGCGGCGACGTCGTCGTTGAAGGCGACCACGCCGGTGATGCCGGCGTCGATCCATCGGCGGACCGCGTCGTCAGGGGAGTCATCGCGGTAGTTGATGCGCTCCAGGCCGAGTGCCGCCAAACCCTGAAAGCGCGCTCGGTCGGATGCGGCTTGGTGTCGAGCGAGGACCATTGAGGATGTTCGGGCCTCGGCGAAGGCAGTAAAGATCAGATTGCGGTGGCCGCGTTCGTGAAGGTGGTCGACCTGGAGTTCCGGCCCGGCGCTGATCGCGAGTGAGACATCAGGAGGGTCCGGGCGGTCGGGATCTGGATAGATCTGCCGGACTCCGCACGCGAGCATGGACGCGACGTCGGGTGAGTTGAACGGGATGGTACCAACCACAAGATCAGGGCTGAGAGACTCCCAGAGTGGCCGGGCTGCCTGGTCGGGGTGGCGGGTGTAGGTCACCAGTGAGTAGCCGGCCTTGTCCAGCGCGAGGGAGACCTCGTCCAGGTAGTCCTGCATCCGGAACTCCACCGGCCAGTCGGGCAGGACGAGCAGGATGATGCGGCTGCGTCCGCTGGCGAGGGCGCGTGCGGCGCTGTTGGGTCGGTAGCCGAGGCGTTCGGCGGCCTGTAGCACCCGTTTGCGGGTGCTCTCCGGGATCGTCTGGCCCGGGGTGTTGTTCAGGACGAACCCGACGGTCGCCCGCGAGACGCCCGCTTCGCGGGCGACGTCCAAGGCGGTCACCCGCCGACTGGTGGTCGGCTCTGGCACGGCCACCGCCCGCCCTCCCGTCACGTTGGTCCGAAACACGTTGGACTTGTGCGCGCTAGTCGCCAATGCTAGCTTACATCCCACATCACTAGCACCCGCTAGTGATGTTGGGCACGAGGTGTGTCGTCCGGCCAGGTTCGCCGCCTCATGCCCTTGCCCGCCGTAGGGCCGACCTGCCTTCGGCTGTCACCTCTCGTGGCAGCCAAGCCTGGCACACGACCGGGAGAGCTGGATTGATCCGTAGATCGTTCAACGACGGCTGGTCGTACCGCCGCAAGCCCGACGCGTTCCAGGCGCTGCTCGGCCGGGCGAATGACGGGTGGGAGGCGGTCCGGCTGCCGCACGACGCGATGGTGTGCCGTGAGCGGGACGGTTCGGATCCGGAGGCGGGTCACCGCGGCTACTTCCCGGCGGATGGCTATGAGTACACGAAGACGTTCTTTGTGCCGGTGGAGTACCGCGCGCGGCGGGTCACGCTGGAGTTCGAGGGCGTCTACCGCCATGCCCGGGTCTACCTCAACGGCGACCTGGCGGGGCAGTGCGCCAGTGGCTACTCCACCTTCCGCGTCCGCGCCGACCATCTGCTGCGGTACGGGGCGGACAACGAGGTGCGCGTAGAGGCGCGCAGCCAGGACGACAGCCGGTGGTACACCGGCGGAGGCATCTACCGCGACACGAGCATCATCGTCGCCGACCTACTGCACCTGGCGCTCGACGGCGTGCGCGTCACGACCCCGGTCGTCGACGACGACCTGGCCATCGTGGTGGTGGCAACCGAGATCCAGAACGAGTCGGCTGTGACGCGGACGGTCGAGGTGGCCAGTGAGATCGTGGACGCCGATGGCGAGGTCGTCGCCAGGGACGTCGCGCCGGTCACCGTGTTTCCCGGGGACGAAGCCGTCCTGCGCCAGCGGCTGACCGTGGTCGGGCCTCGGTTGTGGGGTGTGGAGCATCCCTACCTCTACACGTGCAGGACGACCGTCACCGCCGGCTCTGATCGTCTCGACGAACAGGCGACGCCTTTCGGCATCCGCTCGCTGACGGTCGATGCCCGCCGGGGCCTGCGGATCAACGGTGAACCGGTGAAGCTGCGCGGCGCCTGCATTCACCACGACAACGGCGTGCTCGGCGCGGCCACCATTGACCGGGCCGAGTGGCGTCGGGTGGAGATCCTCAAGCAGGCCGGCTTCAACGCGATCCGTAGCGCTCACAACCCGGTCAGCAGGGCGTTGCTCGACGCGTGCGATCAGCTCGGCATGCTCGTGATGGACGAGCTGAGTGACGTCTGGACCCGGTCGAAGTCCGCGCACGACTACGCCGACGACTTCGCCGGCCAGTGGGAGTCGGACGTGCGGGCGATGGTGACGAAGGACGTCAACCACCCCTGTGTCGTCTTCTACTGCATCGGCAACGAGATTCCAGAGGTGGGCACAGCGCCCGGGGCGGTGCTCGGTCGCCGGCTCGCCGAGAAGGTCCGTGAGCTCGACGGCACCCGGTTCGTCACGAACGCCGTCAATGGCCTGCTGGCCGCCGGGCCGGACCTGTTCTCGGTCATGGCCGGCGGCGGAACTGGGTCCGCGGAGAAGCCCAGTGCAGACGCCGCTTCAACGGGCGACACGACCGGCGACGTCAACGACCTGATGACTCGCTTTCGTGAGTTCATGCCGACGTTGATGACCTCCGAGATCGTCACCACGCGGACCGCGGAGTCCATGGCGTACCTCGATGTCGCCGGCTACAACTATCTCGACTCCAGGTATCAGCTGGACCGGACGCTGTTTCCCAACCGGGTGATCGTCGGTACCGAGACGTATCCGTCGGACATCGATCGCAACTGGCGGCTCGTCCAGGACAACAGCCACGTCATCGGAGACTTCACCTGGACCGGCTGGGACTACCTCGGCGAGCCGGGGATCGGCCGGGTCGAGTACCAGAGCGACCCTGAGGCGTCGGCCGGCGCGATGCTGGGTCATCAGGGCCCCTATCCGTGGTTGGCGGCGTGGTGCGGTGACATCGACATCACCGGTCATCGTCGTCCGGCCTCCTACTACCGGGAGATCGTCTTCGGGCTGCGGGCCGAGCCCTTCATCGCCGTCCACCGCCCCGAGCGGTATGGCGAGCCGGTCCGGCTGGCGACGTGGTGGTCGTGGAGTGACTCCCTCGCCAGCTGGAGCTGGGACGGCCGGGAGGACAAGCCGGTCCGGGTCGACGTCTACTCGGCCGCGGACGAGGTCGAGCTGCTGGTCAACGGCCGTTCGGTCGGCAGGGCGCCGGCGGGGGAGAAGAACCGGTTCATCGCCGCGTTCGACACTGTCTACGAGCCCGGTGAGCTGACCGCCGTCGCCTACGCCGACGGGCACGAGACCGGCCGGATGTCCCTGCGGTCGGCAACCGGTGACGTCCGGCTGGACGTGACGGTCGACCGGGCCCGGATCACGGCTGATGACCGCGACCTGGCGTTCGTGGCCGTCAGCCTGGTCGATGCCGAAGGCAACCTTTACAACACGGCCGACCGCCGGGTGGTCGTGGAGGTTGCCGGGCCGGGGGTGCTGGCGGGTTTCGGCAGCGCGGACCCGCGGTCGGAGGAGAACTTCTTCGACACAATCCGGACGACCTTCGACGGGCGGGCGCTCGCTGTCATCCGCCCGACCGCGCCCGGCGCGATCACCGTGACCGTGACGGCCGATGGCTGTCCACCCGTCGCCGCCCGCCTCGAGGCGGTGCCGGCGAGCCGGGCGGAGGAACCGCGATGACGGACACGCTCTCTGGACGGCCGGGCGAACTCGGCAAGGAGCCACGCATGAGCCTGGACGCCACCTCGAGTCCAGCGGATCGGGCGACCGAGCTCCTGCGGACGATGACCGTCGAGGAGAAGGCGCAGCAGGTCACCTCGACGATGCCGACCGGGCTTCTCGGCGTCGACGGCCTGCTCCAGGACGCGGCGGAGCGCGCCCTGGGGCTGGGGATCGGTCACGTCGCGGCGCTCGGAATGCTGGGCCACAAGACGCCCGACCAGGTGGCGAAGGCCGTCAACGAGATCCAGCGGTTCCTGGTCACCCGTACCCGGCTCGGCATTCCGGCGATCTTCCACGTGGAGGCGCTGAACGGGGTGGTGTCACCCGGGTTCACGTCGTTCCCGACGGCGATCGGGCTGGCCGCCACCTGGGACCCGGCCGGGGTCGAGGAGATGGCGGGCGTCCTGCGCCGGCAGGTCCGTGCGATCGGCCACCCCTTCGTCCTGTCGCCCGTGATGGACGTGGCCCGCGACGGCCGCTGGGGGCGGGTGCACGAGACCTACGGCGAGGACCCGTATCTGGTCTCCGCGATGAGCGTCGGGTTCACCCGCGGTATGCAGGGCACCGACCTGCGCGAGGGCGCCATCGCGACCGGCAAGCACTTCCTGGGCTACGGCGCCACCGAGGGCGGCCAGAACATGGCCCGGACCACCGTCGGCCCGCGCGAGCTGTACGAGGTGTACGCCCGGCCGTTCGAGGCCGCGATCAGGCTGGCCGGGCTGGCGTCGGTGATGAACTCGTACAGCACCGTCGACGGCGTCCCGGCCGGCGCGAGCCGTGAGATCCTTACCGGCCTGCTGCGCGACCGCCTCGGCTTCACTGGCACCGTTGTCTCCGACTACGACACCATCGGTCACCTGCACCGGCGGCTGCGGGTCGCCCGCGACGCCGAGGAGGCCGGCCGGCTGGCGCTGGCCGCCGGCCTCGACGTCGAGCTGCCGATTCCCGACGGCTACGGCCCCGTCCTTGCCCAGGCGGTTCATCGCGGCGAGGTCCCGGTGGAGCAGCTGGACCAGGCGTGCTGGCGGGTGCTGCGGGACAAGTTCGCCCTTGGCCTGTTCGACACGCCCTTCGTCCCCGAGGACCCGGTCGTCATCAACGCGACGGCTCGCGACGGCGTCGAGCTCTCCCGCCGTCTCGCCCAGCAGTCCGTCACCCTGCTCAAGAACGACGGCCTGCTGCCGCTCTCCCGCGACCATCGGCGGATCGCGGTCGTCGGCCCGCACGCGGACGGCGTCGCGGTCGCGTTCCCGGCCTACACCTATCCGGGCGCGCTGCAACTGCTGGCCTCCCGGTTCCGGGGAGAGCGGGTCAACATTCCCGGCACCGAGCAGATGGCTGGAACGATCTCGGACGACACCGTCCGAATGATGATCGAGGAGCTTTCCGGCCCGTTGGGGAAGTCGATCGACGACTACCTGCGCGAGATGTACGGAGCGCGGTCACTCGCCGAGGCCGTCCGCGCCGCCGCCCCCGGCGCCGAGGTGACAGTGACCGCCGGGTGCGGCGTCCTGGACGGGGAACCGGCCGACATCCCGGCGGCGGTGGCGGCGGCCCGGGACGCGGACGTGGTGATCCTCGCCCTCGGCGGGCGGGGAGGCTGGTTCACGCCGGGCATCACCGAAGGCGAGGGCAGCGACACCGCGAACCTCGACCTCCCGGCGAACCAGGTCGCGCTCGTCAAGGCGGTCGCCGCCACCGGCACCCCGTGCGTCGGCGTCGTCCTCACCGGCCGGCCGATGGCGCTGACCGAGGTGGTCGACGACCTGCCGGCGCTGCTGTACGGCTACTACGGCGGCCAGCACGCCGCCATCGCCCTGGCCGAGGCCCTGTTCGGAGACATCAACCCCGGTGGGAAGCTCCCCATCTCGATTCCCCGCCATTCCGGGCAGGCGCCGGTCTACTCCGGTCAGCCGACCGGCACGGGCTACCGGCGCACCGACCAGGACATGCATCAGGGTTACCTGGACCTGCCGTCAACCCCACTGTTCCCGTTCGGTCACGGCCTGAGCTACACCACGTTCGACTACACCGATGTCGCGATCAGCCCGTCGGACGTCGAGGCCGCCGTCGATGTCGATGCGGCGGTGAGGGTCCGCCTGACCGTGCGGAACTCCGGTGAACGTTCCGGCGACGAGGTCGTGCAGCTCTACGTCACCGACCAGGCGACCGGTGTCACCCGGCCCGCGCAGGAGCTGGTCGGTTTCACCCGGATCAGTCTCGCCCCTGGCGCGGCGGTGACCGTCGAGTTCGCCGTGGCGATGAGCCAGCTCGGCTACGTCGGCCTCGACGGACGTTTCGTGCTGGAGCCCGGGCCCGTCCAGGTCCTCGTGGGCGGCTCGTCCGACGACATCCGGCTGCGCGGCGCCTTCGAGGTCGTCGGCGACGTGGCCGTCCTCGAGGGCCGTCGCTCATACCTGTCCAGCACGACCGTCCGCGACGCGTCGCCCGCGTCGCCGACAACGCCCGGAAGTAGGCCAATGGTGTCCGACATCTTCGAGTTCCGGCCAGCGCCCCCCGACCGGGTGCAGTCGTGAGCACCCCCACCGATGCCGCGCCCGGCGCCGCATCCTCGGTAGCTGGGCTGGCCGCGGGGCTGATCGACGCGGAGGCGGAACGCCAGGAGCAGCAGGCTCAGGCACGGCGTGAGGTGCTGTTCGCGGACGAGTTACTGCCGGGCGTCGGCGGTGAGTCGCTGTCGCTGCGCCAGGGGCTGGCGGCGGGCGGTTCCCTGACGTTCCTGGTTTTGGTGTTGTTGAACGCGTTGGACGAGTTGGAGTCAGCGGCGCTGTCGGTGCTGGCTCCCGACATTCGGGACGCGTTCGGGCTGTCCGACGGCGCGATCGTGTTCATCTCGGCGGCGGCTGGCGCGTTCCTGGTGCTGGGTGCGTTGCCGATGGGTTGGATGGCGGACCACTTCCGGCGTAGTCGGGTGATCGGCTGGGCCGGCGTCGTGTTCTCGGTGATGGTGCTCGCGTCGGGACTGGCGGCGAACGCGTTTCTGTTCTTCCTGGCCCGGTTCGGGGTCGGGGTGGCGAAGTCGAGCAACAACACGGTGCACGGCTCGCTGATCGCGGACACCTATCCGATCGGCGTGCGCGGCCGGCTGTCGGCATCGGTATACGGCGCCGCGCGCGCCGCCGGCGCCCTCAGCCCGCTGCTGGTCGCGGGGATCGCGACCTTGGCGGGCGGGGACGACGGCTGGCGCTGGCCGTTCTTCATCCTCGGACTGCCGGCGTTGCTGGTCGCGGTGGTGGCGTTCCGGCTGCCGGAGCCGCCGCGGGGCCAGCACGAGATGAAGTCGGTGCTCGGCGAGGTGGTCGAGGACGCCGAGGCGATGCCGATCTCGATCGAGGCGGCGTTCGCCCGGCTGATGCGGATCCGCACGGTGAAGACGGCGATCATCGCGTTCTCGGCGCTCGGTTTCAGCCTTTTCACGACGAGCATCCTGGCGAACCTGTGGGCGGATGACCACTACGGGATGTCGACCTTCCAGCGGGGCCTGATGGGCTCCCTCGGTGGCGCCGCCCTGGTCGTGGCACTGCCGATCGTCGCTCCGCGCTATGACCGGCTCTACCATCGCGACCCCGAGCGGGCGGTGAAGCTGCTGGGGCTGTGCGTGCTACCGGGCGCGGTGCTACTGCCGGTCCAGTGGTTCATGCCGGGCTGGGTCGGGTTCATGCTGCTGAGCATTCCGGGCGCGGTCTTCGCGTCGGTGGCGTTTTCGATGGTCGGTCCGGTGGTGCAGTCGGTGGTGCCCTACCGGCTGCGCGGTCTCGGAATCGCGCTTGCGGCCGTCTACATGTTCTTCGTCGGCGCCACGGGCGGCGCCCTGCTGTCCGGTCTGATCAGCAACGCCTACGACCCCCGGGTCGCGGTGCTGGTCATCGGCATTCCGGCGACCCTGGTCGGCGGGCTGATGATGATCCGGGGCGCGTCGTTCGTGAAGAACGATCTGTCGCTGGTGGTCGCGGACCTGCGGGAGGAGCTCGCCGAGCGGGACCGGCAGCGCGCCGACCCGGAGAACGTCCCGGTGTTGCAGGTCAATGCCGTCGATTTCTCCTATGGCCAGGTGCAGGTGCTGTTCGACGTCGGGTTCGAGGTCCGCCGTGGCGAGACGCTGGCGTTGCTGGGCACGAACGGGGCCGGCAAGTCGACGATCCTGAAGGTCATCTGCGGGCTCGGCACGCCGTCGCGGGGTGTGGTGCGCCTCAACGGCCGCACGATCACCTATGTCGCGCCGGAGCAGCGTGGGAAGTACGGCGTGCATCTGTTGCCGGGCGGTAAGGGTGTGTTTCCGGATATGACGATCCGGGAGAACCTCGAGATGGCGGCGTTCCGGATCCGCCGCGACCGGGCCGACCGTGACCGCCGGTTCGCCTACGTTCTCGGCCTGTTCCCGGATCTCGCCGGCCGCCAGTCCCAGCTTGCCGGGTCGCTGTCCGGTGGGCAGCAGCAGATGCTGGCGCTGGCGATGGTGCTGCTGCACGACCCCGAGGTGCTGCTGATCGACGAGCTGTCGCTGGGGCTGGCGCCGGCGGTCGTGCAGGACCTGCTGGTGATCCTGGAGCGGCTCAAGGCCGACGGGCTGACGATCGTCGTCGTCGAGCAGTCGTTGAACATCGCCCTCGCCGTCGCCGACCGGGCGGTGTTCCTGGAGAAGGGGCAGGTTCGGTTCACCGGCCCGGCCCGTGAGCTGGCCGAACGTGACGATCTGGCCCGCGCGGTGTTCCTCGGCCGGGAAGGTGGCTGACGGTCATGGAGATGCCTACTACCCAGTTGCTGTTCGATGGCGGTGTCAGTGGCCTGGTCATCGGTCTGCTCGCGATCGGCATCGTGCTGGTCCACCGCTCGACGCGGGTCATCAACTTCGCCGTCGCGAACATGGGTCTTGTCGGCTCCGTGCTGTTCGCGCTGCTGGTGGTGCGGTGGAACGTGCCGTACTGGATCGCCCTGGTCATCGCGCTCGTCGTCGGCACGCTGTTCGGCGCGCTCGTCGATCTCGCCGTGGTCCGTCGGCTGTTCCAGGCACCGAGGGTGATCCTGCTGGTCGCCACCATCGGCGTCGCGCAGCTGGCGCTCACCATCGTCACCGGCCTTCCCGACCTCGACGACTACGCGAGCGAGTCGTATCCGGTGCCGTGGGGTGGGGCATGGTCGCCGGTCGACGGCCTGCGGATCACCGGAGCGCAGCTGAGCGTCCTGGTCACGGTTCCCCTCGTCGCGCTCCTGCTCGGCCTGTTCCTGAGCCGCACCGTGCTCGGCCGCACCGTGCGGGCGTCGGCCAGCAACCCAGAGCTGGCGAGGCTGCAGGGCATCAGCCCGAAGATCGTCTCCACGGCGATGTGGGCGCTGGCCGGGCTGATCGGGACGATCTGCCTGATCCTGATCTCCGCGCAGACCAAGACCCTCACCCAGGTCACCACCCTGGGCCCGACCACGCTGGTGCGAGCGCTGGCCGCGGCGGTGATCGCCCGGATGGTGTCCATGCGCATCGCGCTGCTCGCGGGCGTCGTGCTTGGGCTGCTGCAGTCGCTCATCCAGTTCAACTGGCTTACCCAGCCGGGTCTGACCGACTTCGTCATCTTCCTGCTGGTCCTGGCGGCGGTGTTCCTCGTCAGCCGCGGCCGCGACACCGAGACCTCGTCGTTCTCGTTCGCCCCGAAGGCCGCGCCGATTCCCGAACGGCTGCGTGATCTGTGGTGGGTCCGCCAGCTGGAGCGCGCGCCGCTCCTCTTCCTGGGCGTGCTGGCGATCGTCCTGCCGTTGCTGGTGCCGCAGGCGTCGCGGCAGCTGCTCTACACGGTGATTCTCGGCTATGCGATCTGTGCCGCCTCGGTCACCATCCTCACCGGCTGGGCCGGGCAGCTCTCGCTGGGCCAGATGGCGTTCGCCGGGCTCGGCGCGCTGACCGCCGCGGCGCTGAACCGCGGCCTGCAGATCCAGATCGGGGGCAGCACCTTCGCCCTGAACGCGCTGCCGTTCCCGGTGGCGGTCCTGCTCGCGAGCCTCGTCGCCGCCGCGCTCGCCGCCATCGTGGGGGCGGGCGCGCTACGGGTACGCGGGTTGCTGCTCGCGGTCAGTACGTTCGCGTTCGGGATCGCCGCCGAGCAGTACCTCTACCGCCGGGAGGTGTTCCAGGACGAGGGCGCCCACACGGCGTCGTTCACCCGTGACACCGCGTTCGGTATCGACATCACCAGCCAGCGCGCCTACTACTACCTGGTCCTTGCCGTGCTGGCCATCGTGCTGGCCGTCGTCGCCCGGTTACGCCGTTCCGGGATCGGCCGCACCACCATCGGGGTGCGGGACAACGCGGCGACCGCCGCGGCCTACACCGTGGGGGCGACCCGGGTGAAGCTGCGCGCGTTCGCGCTGGCTGGTGGGATCGCCGGTCTCGGGGGCAGCCTGCTTGCCGGTGCGGTCCAGAACGTGCCGTACTCCGACAGGTACTTCCTGTCGGCTGACTCGCTGAGCCTCGTGTCGATCGTCGTCATCGGTGGTCTTGGTTCGATCTACGGTCCGGTGCTCGGTGCGCTCTGGGTCATCGGCCTGCCGGCGATCTTCCCCGGCAACGACATCGTCCCGCTGCTCACCTCCAGTCTCGGCCTGCTGATCCTGCTGCTCTACTTCCCCGGCGGCCTCGTCCAGATCGGCTACGCCGCCCGTGACGCCCTCCTGCGCCTCGCCGACAAACGGCTCGGCCCCCAGCCTGCCGGCAAACCGGAGATCGCCCCGGCCAAGGCACTTACCCGGACCGTCCCCCGCGAGCCACTCCCCGCGGATCGGCCGATGCTGCGGACGAACGACGTGCGGGTCCGTTTCGGCGGCCTGACCGCGGTCGACGGTGTATCGATCCAGGTCGCGCCCGGTGAGATCGTGGGTCTGATCGGCACCAACGGCGCCGGGAAGTCCACCCTGATGAACGCCATCGGCGGCTTCGCCCCCGCCACCGGCACCGTCGAGCTCCTGGGTCGTGACGTCACCGCCACCGGTCCGACCGCCCGGGCCCGGGCCGGGCTCGGGCGCACCTTCCAGGCCGCGACGCTGTTCCCCGAGCTCACCGTCCGCCAGACCGTGCAGATCGCCCTGGAGGCACGCGGCCGCACCGGGCTGCTGTCCACCGCCCTGCACCTGCCGCACACCTTCACCCGGGAACGCGCCCAGCGATCCGCCGCCGATGATCTCATCGGTTTCCTCGGTCTTGGTCGGTATGCCGACGCGTTCATCGCGGACCTGTCCACTGGCACCCGCCGCATCGTCGAGCTCGCCGGGCTGCTCGCGCTCGACGCCCGCCTGCTCTGCCTCGATGAGCCGACCGCGGGCGTCGCCCAACGAGAAACGGAGGCATTCGGCCCCCTCATCCAGGAGATCCGCCGTGAGCTCGACGCGGCCATGCTCGTCATTGAGCATGACATGCCGCTGATCATGAGTATTTCTGACCGCGTCTACTGCCTCGAAACCGGTCGCGTCATCGCCGAGGGCACCCCCGGCACCGTCCGCGACGACCCGAAGGTCATCGCCAGCTACCTCGGCACCGACGAACGCGCCATCAGCCGAAGCGGCAGCGCCCCCAGCGGCAGCGCCCCCAGCCCAGCGGAAGACGCCCCCGTCGCCACCAGCACCACCGCACCCGCATAACGCGACGCACGTAACCCGGTGCGCCGCCCAGGCGCCGACGTACCAACAGCTGTCCATTCAACCGTGTCACGTACTGGAGATCTGTCAGATGACCTCACATCGCCGCGCTCATAGATACAGCGCGTTACTGCTCGCGGGGGCTGTCGCGCTCGCCGTGACCGCGTGCAGCGTCAAGTCGAATGACGACAAGGGAACGCCGTCGGCGGGTGCGACCACCGCGGAGGCGTTTCCGGTTCCGCCGGCGCCGGCGACGGCGCGGGGGGTCACGGCCGACAGCATCAAGATTGGTTTTGTCTATCCGGACCTGGAGAAGGTCAAGCAGTTCGTCGACGTCGATCACGGCGACTACCAGGCGGTGTTCAACGCCCTGGTCGACAAGGTCAACAAGGATGGCGGCATCAACGGCCGCAGGATTGTTCCGGTGTTCGGTGCGGTCGATGTCATCTCGCCCACGGGTGCGCAGGAGACCTGCGTGAAGCTGACCGAGGACGAGAAGGTCTTCGCGGTGATCGGCAGCCTCAACGCCAACGATGTGACGTGCTATGTGCAGACGCACAAGACGCTGGTCGTCGGTGGCGACCTCACCGCCGAGCGTTATGCCAAGGCCCAGGCGCCGTGGTTCTCGGACCTGCGTGGTGGCGATGAGCTGGGCCAGGGCCTGCAGCTCTACATCGACAAGGGCGACCTGACCGGCAAGAAGCTCGCCGTGGTCGCCTACCGCGACGACCAGCCGACCCTCGACAAGGTCGTCCTGCCCGCGCTGAAGGCGAAGAACATCCCGATCACCGAGACCGGTGTCCTCGACGCCGACATCACCGACGCGGCCGCGGTGTCCTCGCAGTTCAACGTCTTCATCCAGAAGTTCCAGTCCGCGGGCGTCGACACGGTGCTGCTCGTCGGCGGCTCCCAGACCAACTTCCCCGCCGAGCTCCAGAAGACCAGCTACCGCCCCCGCCTCCTGTTCGCGAGCAACAGCACCGCCTCGGCCTATGTCTTCGGCGCCAAGAGCGGCGACCTCAGCGTGCTCGACAAGGCGCTCGCGCTCGGGCAGGCCACCAACTACACGGACCCGGCGGTCAACACCTGCCTGCCCACGATCGAGGCCGCGATGCCCGAGCTCAAGGGTAAGATCATCGACCCGGCGCTCGCACCCCCCAAGCAGCCCTCATGGGGCACGTCCGAGGCGGCCGCCTGCCGCTATCTGACCCTGTTCCAGGCCATCGCCCAGAAGGCGGGCAAGGACCTGACCTACAAGTCCTTCCAGGACGCCGGCTTCTCCCTGGGCACGTTCCACATCCCGGTGGCCGTCGACACCGCGACCTACAGCCGCCAGACACCGAACGGCGACATCCCACCCCGCATCTTCGCGTGGGACCCGGCGAAGAAGGGCTTCTTCGTCACGACCGGCTGACCTAGCCGCTCACACCGAGGCGGCCCGGCCATTCCGACGGGCCGGGCCGCCTCGGACCCTCAGCCAACGCCGCGCCGTCGGCTCAGCACCAAGGGATGTCTCATGTCGTTCCGGTGGGGAATCGCGGGTACCGGTGCCATCGCGCGCGGGTTCGCCGACGCGCTCGGCCGGCTGCCCGACGCCGAGCTCGTCGCCGTCGGCTCCCGCCGCCAGCAGACGGCCGACGACTTCGGCGAGCGGTTCGACGTGCCCCGCGCTCGCCGCTACGGCTCCTATGAGCAGCTGGCCGCCGATGACGGTGTCGACATCGTCTACGTGGCGACCCCGGCCTCGCACCACCATCACCACACGCTCCTTTTCCTGCGTGCCGGGCGGGCGGTGCTGTGCGAGAAGCCGTTCGCCCTCGACGCCGCGCAGGCGGCCGAGATGGTGGCGACGGCCCGTGCGGAGGGCCGGTTCCTGATGGAGGCGATGTGGAGCCGTTTCCTGCCCGCCTACGTCAGAATCCGGGAGCTGGTCGCGGCGGGCGCAATCGGCACCGTGCTGGCGGTCGACGGCGACTTCGGCTACCGGCTGCCGGCGGCGCCGGGTGATCGGATGTTCGACCCCGCGCAGGGCGGCGGCGCGCTGCTCGACCTCGGCGTCTACCCGGTCTCGCTGGCCAGCATGCTGCTGGGCGAGCCGGACCAGGTGAGGGCGTTCGGCCAGCTCGGCGAGACCGGCGTCGACGAGCACGTCGCCATCCTGATGGGCTACCGGACCGGCGCCGTAGCCCTCGCTAAGGCGTCCCTGCGCGCTGGTCTGAGCTGTACCGGCCGGATTTCCGGCACCACCGGCAGCATCGAGCTGCCCGCCTTCATGCACTGCCCAGACGAGATCCTCGTCCGCGGCCCGGCCGGTACCGAACGCCTGCAGCTGCCGGCCGCCCTCGACACCACCGACACGGGCACGGCGGACGGGGGCGCGGGCGATCCGCCGAACCGGGCCGGCGGCGGACTGCACCACCAGGCCCGGCACGTCCACGAGCGGCTTCGGGCGGGGCACCTGGACAGCGACGTCATGCCGCTGGCCGAGTCCGTGTCGGTGATGCGGACGCTCGACGCGGTGCGCCACCAGATCGGCCTGCGCTACCCGGGCGTCGACCTCGCACCCGCGCGACCGGCCGGCGAGGCCCCGGCCGCGGCGGGCGACCTTCAAGAGGAACAGGGAACGCGGCGATGACCACCACCACGTTGACGCCAGACAAGATTCCGGACCTCGTTTCCCAACTCACGGTGGAGCAGAAGGTCGCCCAGCTCACCGGGTTCGCCGTCACCGACCTCATCGCGCGACGGCCTGAGCCGGGCGCGGCGAGCCCCGAGCTCGACGTCAGCCGGCTGCCGGCGCTGCGGCCACACGGCGTCGGGCAGATCTCCCTGGCCTGGTTCCTCGGCCACGACCTGGAAAGCCTGCGGTCCGACCTCGAACGCGTTCAGACCGCCATCCGGGAGATCGCGCCGTTCGGCATCGGCGCGCTCGTGCACTTCGAGGGCATCAACGGCTTCCTGCACGCGTCCGGCTCGCAGTTTCCGACCTCGTGGGCGCAGGCGGCCACCTGGGAGCCGTCGCTCGTCACTCGAGCGGCCGCCGTGACCGCCGCTCACATGCGCGCGACCGGGGGCCACCTGCTGTTCTCTCCGGTCATGGACCTCGCCCGCGACCCTCGGTGGGGCCGGGTCCACGAGACCTACGGAGAGGACCCGGAACTCGTCGCGCGGTTCTCGATCGCGTTTGTCCGCGGTATCCAGGGCGCAGACGGCGAGTCGGGCGTGCTTGCCACAGGAAAGCACTTCGTGGGCTATGGCGCCTCCGAAGGAGGGCTCAACCAGGCCGTCACCCAGCTGGGGCGCCGCGCGCTCGTGGACGAGTACGCCGAACCGTTCCGCCGCGCGATCGCCGAAGCCGACCTCGCGATCATCATGAACTCCTACAACGAGATCGACGGCGTCCCGTGCGTCGCGGACCGGTGGCTGCTCACCGAGCTGCTGCGCGACCAGCTCGGCTTCATCGGCCTCGTCGTCAGCGACTACGACTCCGTGACCCTGCAGACCCGGTTCTTCCACACCGCGGACTCGCCGGCCCAGGCAGCCGTCCAGGCGGTCAGTGCCGGCCTCGACGTCGAGCTTCCCGGCGACACGAACTACTCCCACCTGGTGGAGGAGGTCAGGAGCGGCCGCCTCGACGAACAGGTCATCGACACCGCCGTCACCCGCGTCCTGGCCGCCAAGGCCCGCGCCGGACTCATTCCCGGGATGACGACCCCAGGTTTCGCCGCCGCCGCCGCGCCCGTGGCGCCGGATCGCGGCGAGGCGGCGACGGTACGCCGTGCCGTCGCTGAGCGCGGGATGGTCCTGCTCGACAACGACGGGACGCTACCGCTCCCGTTCCGGGGCGGCCGGGTCGTCGTGGTCGGTCCCGCGGCCGACGAGCTGCGCGTCCACTTCGGCGCCTATACGTCGGTTTCCCAGGCCGAGATGCCGCTGGGAATGCGTGCGGTGATGACCGGTCAGATCCCCGGTGTCGATCCGGCGACGTTCGTGTTCACGGACATCTTCCAGACCCGGATGCCGGGCATGGAGGAGACCTTCGAGGCTGAGGCGCGGCGGACTCATCCGGACGCGCCCACGGTGCTCGACGCGCTCAGGCGGATCGACCCTTCCATCGAACACGTCCCGCTTGGCGGTTTCGAGGCGGACCCCGAGCACCCGCTGGACGGATCCATCGTCGAGGAGGCGGTGAGTGCCGCCGACGTCGTCGTCGCCGTGGTCGGCGAGCGGACCGGCTGGGTCGGCAACAACACCGCCGGCGAGGGCCAGTCGACCGCCGAGCCCGCCCTGCCGGGCGACCAGGAGGCCCTCGTCGCCCTGCTGGCCGCCACCGGGAAGCCGCTGGTGACCGTCGTCGTCTCCGGGCGGCCGCTGCTGCTCGACGCCGTCGCGCGGGCGTCGAACGCGGTGCTGCTCGCACCGTTGCTCGGCGAGGAGGCCGGCCACGCGATCGCGGACGCGGTCTTCGGCGTGGTCAACCCGAGCGGCAAGCTGCCGAGCACGCTCCCGCGCCACCTGGGTCAGCTGCCGATCTACCACGGCCACCACTACGGCAGCGGCTACGACCACCCCACCGGGACCCGGCACGGCTACAACGACCTGGCCGATCCCAGCCCGCTCTACGCCTTCGGCCACGGCCTGTCCTACAGCACCTTCGACGTCACGCTCGACGACTCCACCGGGCCGGCCATCGAGGAGGCCAACGGGATCATCCGCGCGCGGCTCGTCGTGACGAACACCAGCACTGTCGACGGTGAGACGGTCGTGCAGCTCTACGCCCGCGACGAGGCGGCCACCGTCGTCCGCCCGGTCCGCCAGCTGATCGGTTTCGCCCGCCTGGCGCTGCCCGCGGGCGAAGCCACGACGGTCACCCTCGAAACCCCGGTCGAACGGCTCTTCTACACCCAGGCCGACGGCACCCGGGGCATCGAGGCCGGCGAGGTCACCGTGCTGGCCGGGTTCAGCAGCGACGACATCCGCTGCGCCAGCACGATCACCCTCCCCGCGTCCGTCGCCTGACCGTCGCCGGCCGTTCGCCGCACATCCAACAAGGCCGCGGAAGCGGACCGATCACCTTGTTCGCCGCCCTGCCCAAGGATCGAGGTCCCGTGTCCCGTTCAGGAAATGGCAGCTTCATTGCCGCGCCGGCTCGTCCCGCCGGGCAGGCGCCGGCGCCATACCTGCGGCGGGAGTTCACGGTCGGCGCGGGACTGCGGTCGGCCACGCTGCACGTCACGGCGTTGGGGCTGATCGAGGCTCATCTGAACGGAGTCCGGGTAGGCGACGAGGTGCTCGCGCCGGGTTGGACGTCCTACCAGCACCGGCTGGTCGTGAGCAGCCATGACGTCACCAGCCTGCTGGCCGAGGGCGCGAACGTGCTCGGCGCGATCCTGGGTGAGGGCTGGGCGGTGGGCCGGCTGACCTGGGAGGAAGGCCGACGGGGTTTGTGGGCCGATCGCCCGGCCGGGTTCCTGCAGCTCGACCTCGACTACGGCGACCATGTCGAGGCAGTCGGCAGCGGTGCCGACTGGCGGGCCGGTACCGGCGCGATCCTGGCCGACGGCATCTACGACGGCGAGACCTACGACGCCCGGCGCCACCCGGACGGCTGGAGTGAATCAGGCTTCGACGACTCCGCGTGGTCGCCGGTCGACCTCGTTCAGCACGACCTCGACACCCTGATCGCCCCGGAGGCCCCGCCGATCCGTCGGATCGAGGAGCTGGCGCCGGTCGAGATCCTCATGACCCCGGCGGGGCGGACCGTCGTCGACTTCGGCCAGAACCTCGCTGGCTGGGTCCGGCTCACCGTCCGCGGCGACGCCGGTACCACGATCACCCTGCGGCACGCGGAGACGTTGATCGACGGCGAGATCGACTTCCGCACCAACCGCACCGCGCTGGCGACCGACCGGTACACGTTGCGCGGCGACGCCGGCGGGGAGACGTGGGAGCCGCGGTTCACCTTCCACGGTTTCCGCTACGTCGAGGTCGACGGCTGGCTCGGCGCGCTCGACGCCGACGCACTGCGGGCGGTGGTCGTGCACAGCGACCTGGCCAGGACCGGCTGGTTCGAGACCTCGAACGAGCTGGTGAACCAGCTGCACCGGAACGTCGTCTGGTCCATGCGGGGCAACTTCGTCGGAGTGCCGACGGACTGCCCGCAGCGCGACGAGCGCCTCGGCTGGACCGGCGACCTCAACGCCTTCGGCTCCACCGCCGTCTTCCTCTACGACGTCAGTGGCCTGCTGGGCTCGTGGCTTGCCGATCTCGCGGCCGAGCAGCGGGAGAAGGGCTTCGTCCCGATCGTCGTCCCGGACGCGCTGTCCATGCCGATAAGGACGCCCACCGCGCTGTGGGGCGACGCCGCGGTCAGCCTGCCCTGGGCGCTCTACCAGGAGTACGGCGACCCGGAGATCCTCGCCCGCCAGTACGCATCCATGACCGCGTTCATCGACAGCGTCGAGAGCATGCTCGACGAGCGCGGCCTGTGGAACTCCGGCATCCAGCTCGGCGACTGGCTCGACCCGGACGCACCGCCCACCAACCCGGCCGGCGGCAAAACCGACGCCTACCTCGTTGCCTGCGCCTACCTGTGCAAGACCACCAGTGAGCTCGCTCAGACTGCCGACGTCCTGGGCCGCACGGAGGACGCCGCCCGGTACTCGACGCTGCACCAGCGTGTCCGCGTGGCGTTCCGCGACGAATGGGTCACCCCCGCCGGCCTGGTCGCGAACGACACCGTCACCGCCTACACCCTGGCCATCTGCTTCGACATCCTGCGACCCGCCCAGCTCGAGCGGGCCGGACGCCGCCTCGCCGAGCTCGTCGCCAAGGCCGAGCACCGGATCAGCACCGGATTCGCCGGCACGCCGCTGATCGCCCACGCCCTGAGCCGCACCGGCCACCTCGACACCGCTTACAAGCTGCTACTCCAGACCGAGTGCCCCTCATTCCTCTACCCGGTCACCCAGGGCGCGACGACGATCTGGGAACGGTGGGACGCGATCACGCCGGACGGCACGCTGCACGACACCGGCATGACCTCGCTGAACCACTACGCCCTCGGCGCCATCGCGGACTGGCTGCACCGCGTCGTCGGCGGCCTGCAACCCGCCGAGCCCGGCTACCGCCGGATCCGGATCGCGCCACAACCAGGCGGCGGGCTCACGCACGCGACCGTCACCCACGAGACCCCCCACGGACGGGTGCGCGTCGCCTGGCGGCACGATCCCGCCGGCCGCATGACCGTGGACGTCACCGTCCCCACCGGCACCACCGCCGACGTGGTCCTCCCGCGCCATCCGGACGAGCTGACCGTCCACGTCGACGCGGGCGCGCACCACTGGGAGTACGACCTCCCGACGCCTGTCCGGCCTGCCTACACCCTCGACACCCCGATGAAGGTCCTCTTCCACGACTCGGAGACCTGGACCGCGCTGCACTCCGTGCTCCGCCAGCACCTGCCGCAGTTCGGCGACGCCGACACCGGCACGGAACCATCACTGCCGGACCTGCGCACCCTCCTCGGCTACTTCCCCGAACAGGCGCCGGCCATGGAACGCGACCTGTCCGCCGTCCTCGCGACCCTCACATCCACACCCGTCGGCTCGTGACACATCGCTGGAGGCCCCGTGACCACTGAGACCGGCGGCGAGCGACGCCGAGCGTCCTTCGCCGACTTCGTCCGATTTCTGGAGACGGCCGACCCCGAGCTGATCGCCACGCGGATGCCCCAGGGCCCGGACACCGCCGCCCTCACGGCCCACTATCCCGAACTGGCCCGGGTCGAAGTACGGGACGTGAACGTCGACGGTGCCGGAGGGATGCCGGCCCGGCTCTACCGCGAGCCGGGCCGGGCGACGGGCTCCGCGCTGGTCTGGGCGCATGGCGGCGGCTTCGTCACCGGGGACCTGGACATGCCGGAGGCGAACTGGGTCGGCCTGACCCTCGCGTCGCGGGGCATCCCGGTGCTGTCGGTCGAGTATCGCAAGTGCCTTCGCGGCGTTCACTTCCCGGCGCCGTCCGATGACCTCCTCGACGCCTGGCTGTGGGCGGTCAAGAACGCCGGCGAACTCCAGGCGGAACCTGCGGGGATACACCTGGGCGGGGCCAGCGCGGGCGGAAACCTGGCCGCGGGGGTGACCAAGCGCCTCCGCGACGGCGGCGGACCGTTGCCGGCCTCCCTCCTGCTTCTCTACAGCGTTCTGCACCCGCGGCTGCCGGAGCCGAGCGCGGACCTGCGTGCCAAGACCGAAGCACTGACCGGCGAATTCCTCACCGCCGACATGGCCCCTGAGATCAGCCTGAACTTCACCGGCACCGAGGCGGCCCTGGCGGACCCCTACGCGTTCCCCGCCAACGGCGACGGCGCCGGACAACCGCCGGTGTACGTGCTCAACTCCGATGCGGACGCCCTGCGCGCCTCGGGCGAGGCGTACGCCGCGCAGCTCGCGACGGCAAGCGTCCCGGTCCGCGTCGAGTTCGAACCGGGCTCCCGCCACGGACATCTCAACCAGCCGTTCACGGCGGCCGGCGAACGCAGCCTGGACCGGATGACGGCCTGGCTCACCGCCGCGCAGGCCTGATGCGCAGTCCGATGCCAACTTCCGCGCGACATCAGGAGGTCCACCGATCATGAGCCAGTTCCCCGACGGCTTCCTCTGGGGTGCCGCGACCGCCGCCCACCAGGTCGAGGGCGGCAACGTCAACGCCGACCTGTGGGCCAGTGAATGGGCGCCCGGATCGCGGTTCGCCGAACCGTCCGGCGACGCGTGCGACCACTACCACCGCTACCCCGAGGACATCGGCCTGCTCGCCGGACTCGGGCTGAACGCCTACCGGTTCGGGATCGAATGGGCGCGGATCGAACCGGAGGAGGGATTCTTCTCCCGGGCCGCGCTCGACCACTACCGGCGCATGGTCGGCACCTGCCTCGAACACGGCGTCACCCCCGTCGTCACCTACAACCACTTCACGACTCCCCGCTGGTTCGCCGCTGCCGGTGGGTGGAACGGCACCGCCGCCATCGACCGATTCGCCCGCTACGCGGCCCGGGTCACCGAGCACATCGGCGACCTGACGCCCTGGGTGTGCACCTTCAACGAGCCGAACGTGATCTCGTTGATGGTCCACCTCGGCCTGGCCCCCGCCGCCGCCCGCGAGGACGGCCTCGGTCTCCTGGATGCCGCCGACGACCAGCCAGCCCAGCCGGGTCAGTCGGGTGGCCAGTCGGGATCGGGCGGGAGCTGGCCGGTCCCCTCCGTCGAGGTGATGGCGGCGGCCCACCGCAAGGCCGTCGAGGCGATCAAGTCCGGGCCCGGCGACCCCGCGGTCGGCTGGACCCTGGCCCTCATCGACCTGCAGCCCGCCGACGGCGGCGAGCAGCGCTGGGCCGCCACCCGCCAGGCGGCCGAGCTCGACTGGCTCGACGTCTCCCGCGACGACGACTTCGTCGGCGTCCAGACCTACACCCGGGAACGCATCGGACCGGACGGCCTCCTGCCGGTGCCGGACGGAACCGCGACCACGCAGACCGGCTGGGAGATCTACCCCCAGGCCCTCGGGCACACGGTCCGGCTCGCGGCCGAGCACGCCCGGGTGCCGATTCTGGTCACCGAGAACGGCATGGCCACCGCCGACGACGACGCCCGCACCGCCTACACCGCCGCCGCCCTCGAGGGACTGGCCGGCTGCGTCGCCGACGGCGTCGACGTCCGCGGCTACCTCCACTGGTCGCTACTCGACAACTTCGAGTGGACGTCCGGTTTCGCGATGACGTTCGGGCTGATCGCCGTCGACCGAACCACCTTCGCCCGCACCGTCAAGCCTTCCGCCCGCTGGCTCGGCGAGGTCGCCCGCGCGAACCGCCTTCCCTGATCGAAGGCGAGAAACCGACCTGGTCACCGCACACAAAACGCTACGCAGTATGCTTGCGCGCGCTAGCTTTGGGCGATAACCTCCGCCGTGGAGGCAAGCGCGGATAATTTTTAGGACACCCCTCTCGCGACGGTTATGTGCCTGCTCGCGGACTTCCTGGTCCGGCAATCGGGTTGAACCCACTTTCCTGGCGAGACTGTCGATTCTGTGGTCGATCAGAAGCGCTTGGTTATTCTGTCGACCCGCTCGTCACAGCCAGTTGCATCGCGAAGGCCGAAGCTCGCCAGACCGTGCCTGGCCGCGTAGTGCACGACTGCGGAAGTGGTCGGGCTTCCCGTCGTGGCAGCCGCCGTCCGCGCCCGGCGTGGCGGAATAGGCCCCGGCCACGCCGGGCGCGGCGGCCCAACTGGAACACGGTCCGCGGTCGGTTCGCCGCCGCGACCTGCCGCTCTGAGGGCGTCAGGTCGTTCAGGGCGCCGCCACGCGTCGAGGCGTCCGAAGCGATCGGGTAGCCGCGCACGAGCGTGATCGCGTGGGCGTGGCACTGTCGTGGAGGCCTGACTTGCGCGCCCTAGTTTCGTGTGGATAGCATCCTGACCAACGCTAGCGCGTACTAGCAATCTGTGATCGTGCGGGTTCACGCAGGCGTTGCCATGTCATGGTCAGCACCCGGTGACCGCCTCCAAACCGGGCGGCTACTTCCGGCCGGGAGGGCGTCGCCAATGAAGGCGGGGGAGAGCACAGTGCCTCTGGTTGAGGGGCCCACAGAGCGCGATCGGCCGCGGCATCCCCGTTTGGCGGTCCGTCGGCCGCTGGCGGATGTTCTTCCGTTACTGAGCTTTGGAGCTGCCCCCGCGGGCGGAAGCAGCCGTTGAGCCCTGTGGCATCTTCCGGGACTGGCGTACGCACCATATTCGTCCCCTACCGGAATACATGAGGGATTCGCATGCGCTTACCTAAGCCTCGGGCGCCTCTGGGGGTGGCGAGCGCGGTCCTCGTTGTCGTCGCCGTGACCGGCTGCTCCTCGGCGAGCACGGGGAGCGGAGCGGCCGGGGCCTGCGACTCGCCCGGGGTCACCCAAGGCCAAGTGACGCTCGGGTTCGTCTATCCCGACACGGGGGCGTCCAGTTCGGCGCTGTCCTCGGCGCGAGCCGGCCTTGCCGCCAGGATCGGCCTCGCGAACGAGGAAGGCGGTGTCCATGGCCGCCGGATCGCCTACGAATGGCGAGACGACGCGGGCTCCGGATCGGTTGCCGCGACCGCGACCGAAGAACTCATCGACCATGAGAAGGTCTTCGGCCTCGTGACGGCCAGCGCCGCCCTCGGCGATTCGATGGACCGCCTGACCCAGCAGGGGGTGCCGGTCACCGGGGTCGCCGTCGAACCGTCCTGGGCCGGGCGGGAGAACATGTTCTCCTTCGTGTACTCGGCCTCACCCGTCGTCGTCGGCCGCTACATCCGAGCCGCTCGCGGCACCCGGGTCGCCATCATCACCGGGGACCAGTCGGAGGTGAGCTCCGGCCTCACAGGGGAGTACGCCCAGGGCCTGAAAGCCGCCGGGATCAGCACGGTCCAGGCGTTCCCCTACGTGGCCGGCATCGGCGACCCTGACCAGGTGGCCGGCAAGATCGCGGATTTCGGTGCCGACGCCCTGCTGGGAATCACCGCCCCGGACGACTTCGCCAAGATCGTGCAGGCGACTCGCATAGCGGGGGCCCACCTCGCAGTCAGCGTGGTGCTCACCGGCTACGACCGCGGGCTGCTGTCATCCATCGGTCCGGCGCTCGCCGGCGTGTCGATGCCGGTGTTCTTCCGCCCGTTCGAAGCCGGCGGCTTGGCGATTCAACGCTACAAGGACGCGATGAGCCGCTACGCCCCGGAGTCCACGAACACCGACCAGCAGTTCGCGATGTTCACCTACATCAACACCGACCTGTTCCTGCGTGGCCTCGACCTGGCGGGACCCTGCCCCACCCGTGACGACTTCATCAAGGCCCTGCGCGGCGTGCCCAACTACGATGCGGATGGCCTCATCGCGCCCGTCGACCTGCGCGACTATTCGGGCAAGCCATTGTCCTGCTACGCCTTCGTGCAGGTGAACCCCACCGGTACCGCGTTCGCGACGGCTCGAGAGCGTGTTTGTGCCGACGGCAGCACCTCATGACGCTGCCGTCCGGACAAAGATCGCAGCACATGCCGAGCACTGGCCAAAGACCGACCGACGCACGCTGACGCGGAAGCGCCAGCGTGCGTCGCCGGCCCGGCCGTGCCCTGGGTTCAGGGGAGAGGACAGCACGCACGGGATGGGCGACCAGGATGGTGATCTCGCGTTCGCGGGCGGTGAGCTCGTTCATGGCCGGGAGCGCGGCGTCGAGCAGGAGCTTGAAGGTGGCGCGCAGCGGCTCCTGGACGTCGGCGAGCACGATCCTGATCGGGGCTGTCACGGCATGGGCTCCTCGGTCTCGGGCGTGGCGGCGTTCCCGGCGGGGGCCGCCAGGTCCTCGGTAGGGTGATCCGGCCTGGTACGCAGCTTGGCGGTGACAAGGTAGCCGCCGTCGTCGGTCGGGCCGGCCTCCAGCGTCCCGCCCGCGGCGCGGGCGCGTTCGCGTAGGCCGATCAGTCCGTGCCCGGTTCCGACGTGGCGGGTGTGACCGGGCTGGAGCGAGCGGGCGTTGCGGATCTCGATTGTCAGGTGGCCGGGCGTCCAGTTCAGGGTGACGGTGACGGGCGCGCCGGGGGCGTGTTTGGTGGCGTTGGTGAGTGCCTCCTGGATGATCCGGTAGGCGGCCAGGTCGCTCTGGTGGCTCAGCGCGGCCGCCTGGCCGTGGATGTCGAGCGCGAGGTGAGCGCCCGCGTCGCGGAACCGGCCCAGCAGGCCGTCGAGCTCCGCCAGACCGGCGACGGGTGCAAGAGAGGGGGAGCCGACGGGCCGGTGGCCGGTGGCCGACAGGTCGCGGCCGCCCGGCCGCTCGTTCTCGGTGGGCTCGGCGTCGTCGGGGTCGCGGCGCAGCAGGACGAGGGCGGCCCGCAGGTCGTCGATGGCCGCGGAGGTGTGCTGGGTGATGCCGCGCAGGGCCTGGCGCGCGGTTCGGGGGTCGGTGTCGAGCAGGTAGTCGGCGATGCCGGCCTGTGCGTCGACGAGGGCCAGGTTGTGGGCGAGTGTGTCGTGCAGCTCCCGGGCGATGCGCAGCCGCTCGTCGAGTAAGGCCCGCCGGGACTGTTCGCTGGCCTCGCGGGCTCGCCGTGTCCGCGCGTCGTGCCGGGCGCGTACCCCGACACCAGCGCCGGTGGCGATGACGACTAGTTGGACCATGACGAGGTCGGTGCCCGCCAGGGAGAGCGGCTGGAAGAGCAGCGCGGCGGCCAGGAGCACGAATGCGGCGACGCCGCCGGCGATCCATCCGTCCCGTTGCCGGCGGCGGGCCGCGACGGTGTACACGGCGATCATCGTGGCGATCGGGACGGGCTGGTAGGCGCCGACGGTGCTTCCGGGCAGGCCGGCGTCGAGGTTGGGCATGACCGCGAGGTGGCATGCCTCGACGACCACGACGGCGGCGAGAACGGGCTCGGGCCAGTAGGTCCGTACCAGGAGCGGCAGCCAGGACACGACGGTGAGGAGCAGAAGCTCCGTGCCGGGGAACGTCGCGGTACCGGAGCGGACGACGACCACGGCTGTCATAGCGGCCAGCACGACGACGGTGACGACGACGTCCCACCGGGTGGGACGCCTGCTCTCGCTGAGCAGGCGTCGCCAGCCGGTGGTTCCGGCTGCGCCGTCGGTGTTTCCGGCGGCGGATCGGATGATCGTCACGGCTCCTCGGTCACCGCCGGTCCGCCACCGCCGAGGCGTGGGCGGGCCCCCCCGCCCCCCCCCCCCCCGCCCCCCCGGGCGGCCCGGCCCCCAGGGCGGACGGGGAGTGGAGCATG